>DATLLM010000024.1:0-9529 GCA_035537855.1 Chloroflexota bacterium
GCCCCGGGCCGCTCCTGGACATCGGGCACGAGGTCCAGGTCCTCGAAGATGCGGTCGAAGACGGCGAAGGCGCCCTGCACGTCGACGTAGATGTTGGCCAGCTGGCCCATCGGGCGGTACAGGTTGCCCAGGTAGGTGACGAAGGCGAGCACCGTCCCGATGGTCAGGGTGCCCATGATGGCCTCTCGGCCGCCGAACCAGTAGACGAGGGCGGGGCCGATGCTGCCCAGGGCCCCGATGAAGAGGAAGAACCAGCGCCCGACCATGGCCGATCGGATCTGCAGGCGCATCAGGTCCCGGTTGATGACCTTGAACTGCCCCAGCTCGTCCTTCTGCCGGCCGAAGACGCGGGCCAGGATGAAGCCGCTGATGCTCAGCCGCTCCTGGAGGTAGGCGGTCATGTCCGCCTGCTTCTCCTGCGTCTCGCGCGAGACCTGATTGCGGAAGCGGCCGACGCGGCGCATGGGGAAGATGATCACCGGCACGGCGACGATGGCGATCAGCGCCAGGCGCCAGTCCAGGATGACGATGGTGACGATGGTGAAGACGACGGTGGCCAGGTTCTGGGCGATGCTGGCCAGGGTGCCGGTGACCACGTTCTGGACGCCGGCCACGTCGTTGTTCACCCGGCTCATGATCTGGCCGGTCTGGGTCACC
The DNA here is from genome assembly GCA_035537855.1 of Chloroflexota bacterium. Classification (GTDB taxonomy): domain Bacteria; phylum Chloroflexota; class UBA11872; order UBA12225; family UBA12225; genus DATLLM01. Next base: position 658 of record DATLLM010000024.1, read on the forward strand.
GTGTAGAAGCGCAGCGATTGCTGCTGCAGGTGGGCGAAGAGCTGCAGGCGCAGATCGGACATGATCGACTGCCCGATGCGGTTGTTCAGGTACTGCTGCAGCACCCCCACCAGGCCGGCGACGATGGGCGTCACCACCAGCCCGATCACCAGCCAGTTCAGCTGCGAGAGGTTCCCCTTGGGGACGGCGCCGTCGACGATCTCGCGGATGAACAGCGGCGGGAGCAGGGCCAGCAGGGAGGCGACGGCGATGCACAGCAGGACGCCGGCCGTCGCCCAGAGGTACGGACGCAAGTACGCGACCATCCGCCGCAGCTCGGCGTTGCGCACCGGGCGGCGGCCGCCGTTACGGTCGCCAAAATTCATCCAGTACAGGCCGTTCGCGCCTCCCGACCACATCTTACGTACCATCGTACAGTGCTACCGCCACGGATCCGGCGGCCCCGCGAAGGTGACGACGCCGCGGGTCTCACCTCGGGATAGGTACAAGAGTGCTGCCACGATTGACCCGGCAGCCCCGAGTCCGTGACGGCGAGGCAAGACCCACCCCAGGGTAGGTATAGCAGGCCATCTCACCGCACAATGCGGGCCGCCGTCGCGGGCGGAAGGTCCCCCGGAGGGAGACGATGAGCACGGAGCGCAGGGCGAGCGAAACCGGTGACGACTGGAGCTTCGAGACCCGCTCGGTTCAGGCCGGCCGCGCGAGCGAGTCGCTACCCGATCCCGCCGGTGAGCGCCCGGGGGGACTCGGTCGGCCCGTCTCGCCCGGCATCCAGACCGCCTCGGCGTTCGCCTTCGACCGCCTGGACGACCTCGACCGCGCCTTCGACGATCCCCGGGCCGGGTACGTCTACGCCCGCCACGGCGGCCCGACCGCGGACGCCTTCGCCGCCGCCGTGGCCGCGCTGGAGGGGGCCCCGGGGGCGGTCGCTTTCGCGTCGGGCATGGCCGCGATCAACGCCGTGCTGCTCGCGGCCGGCGTCCGCCCCGGAGAGGCCGTTGTGGCGGCGGGCGACCTCTAGGGGGCCACCCTGACTCTGCTGCGAGACCACTTCGCCGCGTCCGGCGTGCGCCTGCAGCTGGTGGACGTCGCCGACGTCGCCGCCGCCGGCGCGGCCGTGGAGGCGCTGCGCCCGCGCGTGGTCTTCGTCGAGACGGTGAGCAACCCCTTGCTGCGCCTGGCGGACGTGCCCGCCCTGGCGGCGCTCGCCCGCCGGGCCGGGGCGACCCTGATCGTGGACAACACCTTCGCCTCCCCGGCGCTCTATCGGCCCCTGGCCGGCGGGGCCCACGCCGTGGTGCATAGCGCGACCAAGTACCTGGGAGGCCACGGCGACCTGGTGGCCGGCGTCGTCGCCGCCGAGGCGTCCCTGCTCGAGCCGTTGCGGACGCAGGCCCGCATCGGAGGGGCCACGCTGGGGGCGTTCGACGCCTGGCTCGCTCTGCGCGGCCTGCGCACGCTCGCCCTGCGCATGGAGCGGCACTGCGCCAACGCCGCCGGCGTGGCCACCCACCTCAGCGGCCTCCGCCGGGTCGCACGGGTGTACTACCCGGGCCTGACCTCGCACCCCCAGCACGCCCTGGCGGCGCGCCTCTTCGAGGGGCGTGGCTACGGCGGAATGGTCTCCTTCTCCATCCGGGACGCCGGTGCGGGTGAGGTGGCCCGCTTCATGGACGCCCTGCGCCTGTTCGTCCCGGCGCCGACGATGGGGGACGTCTACTCTCTGGCGCTGGCCCCCGCCCGGTCGTCGCACCGAGGTCTGCCCCCGGAAGCGCGGCGCGCCCTGGGGATCGGCGACGACCTGGTGCGCCTCTCGGTCGGCGTCGAGGGGCTGCCCGATCTGCTGGCGGACCTCGACCAGGCCCTAGCGCGCTGACTCGGCCGGTGGCGCGACCGCGGCCGGGACGGCCGCCGGCGGCGGTCCGGGCACGACGGGCAAGCCGCCGGCGGCGACGACCGGGGGCGCCCGGCGGGGCAGGCGCAGCAGGCCGGAGCGCCGGGCGACGGCGAGGATCAGGAGGGCGCAGACGACGGCGTTGACCGCGACCGCCGCCGGCGCGCCGAGGCGCTCGACCAGAATGCCCGTCTCCAGCGCCCCGAGCGGGGCGCTGCCGATCGCCATCGCCAGCAGCCCCATCGCCCGGCCGCGCATGGCCGGCGGGGTGCGACCCAAAATGATGGCGCTCTGCATCGTGCCGAATGCGGAGGTGCCCAGGCCGAGCAGCACGAGCAGCATCAGCGCGACCGGGAACGAAGCGGCCCCGGCGAAGAGGAACAGGGCTGCGCAGGCCCCGGCCGAGCCGCCGATGAAGGCGAGCGACTGGCTGCGCAGGGTGCGGCAGCGGGGCAGCACGAACAGCCCGAGCACCGCCCCGATGCCGTTGGCCGCTCCCATGTACCCCAGCCCGACCGGGCCGACGAAGAGCACCTGCTCGGCGAAGACGGAGAGCAGCTGCTGGTAGGGGAACAGGAAGCAGTTCATCAGTACCGTGATCACCAGCACGGCGGCCACCGGCGCGTCGCGGCGCACGGCCCCCACGGCCGAAGCCAGGTCGCGCCAGACCGAGCGCGCCGCTGCACCGGGGACGCTGGCTCCGGCCGGGCGCGGGGCGGAGGCGACGCCGGCGAGGAGGGCCGAGGCGAGCAGGAAGCTCGCCGCCAGCCCGGCGTAGGCCCCGCCGCTGCCGAAGACGGCCAGCAGCGTCCCCGCCAGCAGCGGTCCGGCGACCCGGGAGGCGTTCTGCGTCCAGTTGTCGAGCACGATCGCCGGGAGCACGTTCTGGGGCCCCACCAGGTCCGCCATCAGGGCCCGCCGCGACGGCCAGTCGATCCCCCAGCTGAGCCCGAGCCAGAGCCCGGAGAGGACGATCTGCCAGTACGCGCCGCGCCCGGTGAGCAGGGCGAAGGCGACGGCGCTGACCACCAGCACGTTGCCCCACTGCGCCACCTTCATCAAGGTGACCCGGTCGAAGCGGTCGGAGAGGGCGCCCGTGATCGGGCCGGCGATGGGCAGAAAGGCGCTGCGGTAGACGCCGGTCATGGCCACCAGCCAGGGCGACCCGGTGAGCTGGAGCGTCACCCAGCCGGTGATGGTCATCTCCATCCAGCGGGCGAAGTTCCAGGCGAAGGTGGAGAACCAGAGCCGCCGGAATGCGTCGTTGCGCAGAGGCGCGGCGACGTCGGCGAACGACGCCGCCAGGCCCGGGACCAGCACGCGGCGCGCGGCCCTGGCCGCGTTCCCCCCTCGCACCGCGAGTATTCTAAGCCCTCCCCGGCGGACCCGTGTCCCAGCGGCAACGTGCTCCGCGTGCGGAGGACGCGCCGCGGTTCGCGCCGCTTCTAAGCCCTCCCCCGGCGGACCCGTGTCCCAGCGGCAGGGCGCGCCGCCGTTCGCGCCGGGCGCGGCGCTTAGCTGCTGATCCCGTACTCCCGCAGGGCGCCTTCCAGCGAGACCTTCTTGTCTGTGCTCTCTTTGCGCTCGCCGATGATGTAGTTGCAGGTGATCCAGGACTCGCCGCCGGGCCAGCGCCGGGGGCGGACGCCGCCGACGACCACCGCGCGGGCGGGGACGCGCCCCCGGAACTCCTTACCGTCCTGGCCCTCGCGCACGTCGTAGATGGGGATGGTGGCGCTGATGATCACGCCGGGGCCGAGCACAGCCTCTTGCTCGATCACCGCCCCCTCGGTGACCACCACCCGGCTGCCGACGAAGCAGTTGTCTTCGACGATCACCGGCTGCGCCTGCGGCGGCTCGAGCACCCCCCCGATGCCGACGCCTCCGGCCAGGTGCACGTTGCGCCCGATCTGGGCGCAGGAGCCGACAGTGGCCCAGGTGTCCACCATGGTGCCGCTGCCGACCCAGGCGCCGATGTTGACGTAGCCGGGCATCACGATCACCCCCGGCTCGACGAACGCGCCGTAGCGGATGGTGCCCGGGGGCACCACGCGCACGCCCTGCTCGGCGAGGTCGCGCTTCAGCGGCACCTTGTCGTGGAACTCGAAGGGGCCTACCTCCATCGTCTCCATCTTCTGGGAGCGCATGTAGAGCAGGATGGCCTGCTTGACCCAGGCGTTGGTCGTCCACTGCCCGGGCGCCTGCTGCTCGGCTGAGCGCAGGACGCCGCGGTCGAGGGCGTCGACCGTGGCTCGGACGGCCTCCAGGACGCGCTGCTCTTCGAGCGAAAGGTCGCCGTTGAATGCCGCCTCGACGAGGCCTCTGGCCCCGTCCCATCCCGTTGGTGTCATCGACTCTCCGTTCTCGTCTCGACTCCGGCCCGCCGCCGGGCAGGACCGTCCGGCGGCGGGCGTTAGAGGACCTGCTCCAGGATCGCCACCGCCTCGCGGCAGACCTCCAGGCGGGGGACGAAGGCCAGCCGGACGTACTCGCGGCCCCGGGGGCCGAAGAAGGCCCCGGGGAGGAGCACCAGGCCACGGCCAACGAGCGCCTCGGCCCAGCGCCCGGAGTCCCGCCCGGGCACCGACTCGGGGACGCGGATCCAGAGGTAGAAGGCGGCCTCGCTCGCCTCCACCTGGACGCCCTTGCGCCGGAAGAGGTCGAGGAAGAGCGCCCGCCGCTCGGCGTAGCGCCGCCGCTGGGCCTCGACGTGGGCCTCGTCGCCCCAGGCGGCCACGGCCGCCCGCTGGATGAACTCGGGGGTGGCTACGCCCATCCGGGGCCGCACGTTCTTCATCACCCGGATCACCTCCGGATCGCCGGCGACGAATCCGGACCGGTAGGCGGTCATGTTGCTGCGCTTGGAGAGGGTGTTGACCACGATCGCCCGGCGGAAGCCGGACGCGGCGGCCGCCTGGAGCAGGCCGGGCGGGGGCCGGTCGTACCACAGCTCGCTGTACGCCTCGTCCGAGCCGACGTAGAAGTCGTAGCGCTCGGCGAGCGCGAGCGCGTCGCGGTAGTAGCTCAGCGGCGCCACCTTGCCCGTCGGGTTGTTCGGGAAGTTGAGCCAGAGCAGCTTCAGACGCTCGCCCACGGCCGGGGAGATGGCGTTCAGGTCCGGCAGCCAGTCCGCGTCCAGGGGCAGCGCCAGGGGCTCGGCGTGGTGCAGCAGGGCGCTGTCCCCGTACACCTGGTAGGCCAGCTCCGGGAAGGCGATCAGCTCCGGCTCGGCCCGGCGCCGCGGGTCGTCGAGGAGCAAGGGGGCCAGGTTGTACAGGGCCTCTTTCGAGCCGTTGGCGGGCAGCACGTGGCGCCCCGGGTCGATCTCGACGCCGTAGCGCCGGCCGATCCAGTCGGCGACGGCCTGCCGCAGCTCGGGCAGTCCGGCGGCGGTCGGGTACCGGCCGGCGGGGGTGACGGCGGCGACCAGCGCCTCGCGGATGAAGGCCGGGGTGTCGTCCTCGGGGTCGCCGACGCCGAGCTTGAGCAGGCGCACGCCCTTCGCCCGCAGTGCCTCTTCCTGGGCTCCGAGCTGGGTGAAGGCGTAGGGCCGGAGCCGCTCGATGGCCGGATTCATGGTCTCGTCGAAGCCGTATGATACCGGCCCATGCCAGACTCGCGGCCTCGCGTTGCCGTCGTCGCCACCGAGTGGCGGCACAACTCGCACACCGACGTGATGGTGCCCAAGCTCCTGGCCGGGTACGACCTCGATGGCGTCCCGGTGCGGCCCGGCGTCGACGTGGTCTCCCTGTACATGGACCAGTTCCCGGACAACGACCTCAGCCGGCGCTGGGCGGCGCGCTTCAACGTCCCCATCTTCCCCACCGTGCGCCAGGCGCTCACGGCCGGCGGGAGCGACCTCGCCGTCGACGCCGTGCTCATCATCGGCGAGCACGGGGAGTACCCCTGGAACGATCTCGGCCAGCACCTCTACCCGCGGCGCGAGCTGTTCGAGCAGACCCTGGCGGCGATCGAGGAGTCCGGCCGGCGGCGCGCGCGCCCGGTGGCCGTCTTCAACGACAAGCACCTGTCCTACAGCTGGGAGAACGCCAGCTGGATGTACGGCGCGGCGCGGCTCCTGGAGCTGCCGTTCATGGCCGGCTCGTCCCTGCCGGTCACCTTCCGCGATCCGGAGCTGGGCTTCGCCCTGGACACGCCGATGGACGAGGCCCTGGTGATCAGCCACGGCCCGGCCGAGAGCTACGGCTTCCACGCGCTGGAGACGCTGCAGTGCATGGTCGAGCGGCGCAGCGGGGGGGAGACGGGCGTCGCCGCCGTCGAGCTGCTGCACGGCGAGTCGTTCTGGGCGGCCTGGAACGCCGACCGGTTCCCCCTCGACCTCTACGAGGCGGCGCTGGCGACCCTGCCGCACCCGGAGGCGACGCTCGCGGACTACTACGCCGGGCGGGAGTCGCGCCCCGCCGGCCATCCCGGGCCGCAGGCGCCCCTGGCTTTCCTCGTCGAGTACCGGGACGGGCTCAGGGCCACCCTGCTGAACCTCTCCGGCTACGTCGACGACTTCGCGTTCGCCGCCCGGGCGGACGACCGCACCCTGGCCACGGCCTTCCGCCTGGAGCCGCAGCCGCCCCGCTGGCACTTCAACTTCCTCGTCCACCACATCGAGCGCTTCTTCCAGACCGGGCAGGGGCCCTACCCGGTGGAGCGCACCCTGTTGACCACCGGCGCCCTGGCGGCGCTGATGGAATCGGGCGGGGCCGGGGCGCGGCTGGAGACGCCGCACCTCGACCTGCGCTACCGGGCGCCCGAGCGGGAGGCCAGCCGCGCGCGGGGCGTCTCGCTGCCGCCCGAGCGGGTCTGGGGGTTCCGGCCGGAGGACGTCTGAGGCGCGCGGAGGCGCGGCTCGCCGGCGGCGGTCAGCCGGCGGAGGGTAACAGGGCCCGCTCGCTCGCCTTGAGCCGGTCGAGGAACTCGGCCGTGCGCAGCTGCCGCTCCAGGATGAAGTTGATGTGGGCGCGCAGGGCGCCCTCGATCTCGGCGGCCGTCTCGGCCGGCAGCTGCAGGCGCTGGAAGACGCCGTAGGGCTCGGCGCTCATCAGGCGCATGGCCTTGATGGCGTTGACCGAGAGGGGGCGGGCGCCGGGGTGCGTCGGGCTGCAGCCGGCGCAGACGGTGCCCCCGCCGCTGGCGCTGATCCGGTTCGCTTCCGGCTTGAGCGGTTCACCGCACTCGACGCAGCGGAACAGCTCGGGGGCGTAGCCGAGCACGCCGAGCAGGCGCAGCTCGAACGTGCGCACGGAGAGCTCGGCCCGGCGCTGCCCGGGCTCCGCGGCGCCGTTCAGGTAGCCCAGCTGCAGCAGCAGGAGATCGAAGATGGCCCGGTTCTCCAGGCGCTCCTCGGTCAGCCGGTCGACCAGCTCGGCGCAGTAGCAGGCGTACGTCGCCCGCCACAGGTCGTCCCGGATGGCGGCGAACGTGCCCCTGGCTTCCGCCTGGGTGATGATGTCCAGGTTGCGACCCTGAGCCACCAGGACGTTGACGTGGGTGAACAGCTCGACGTGGCCGCCGACCCGGCTCTTGGTGCGGCGCACGCCCTTGCCGATGGCCCGGATTTTGCCGTGCGTCGGGCTGTACAGGGTGATGATCCTGTCAGCTTCGCCGAAATCCTGCCGGCGCAGCACGATGCCCTCGGTTCGGTAGACCCGCTCGAGTCTCATCTGGTGACTCTTCTATTGTACCCGATCCGGGAGGCTCTCAGGCCCGAACGAGGCTGGAAGCAGATCAGACAGGTTGGTGCGGGTCACGGCGCCCCCCACGGTGGCCGAGATGACCGTCACCTGCGGCCCAAACTCGTTGAGCACCTGCCGGCAGGCGCCGCACGGTGGCGTGGGCAGCGGCGTGTCCGTGACGACGGCCACGGCCTCGATCGTGCGCGCTCCGGCCCCCACGGCGGCGAAGACGGCCGCGCGCTCGGCGCAGATGCTCAGACCGTACGAGGCGTTCTCCACGTTGGCCCCGGTGTAGATCTGCCGGCCGGCCAGGACGGCCGCGCCGACGGCGAAGCGGGAGTACGGGGCGTAGGCCCGGCCGCGGGCCGCGGTGGCGGCCGCGACCAACCGGGCCTCATCGGACGGCGCGAGGGCGGGCTCAGTCATCGGATTCGCTCTGGCCGCCGTTCGGATTCCGGTCGACCGGCGCCGCCGGCTGCGCGGTGATGATGCGCACCTTGTTGATCCGGTTGCCTTCCACCTCGTCGACGATCAGCCGGGCGCCCCCGTCGTCCACCTCGTCCCCTTGCTGCGGCACGCGCCCCAGCCGGGAGTACACGAGGCCGCCCAGGGTGTCCACGTCCTCCTCCTCCAGCCGCAGCGAGAGCAGGTCGTTGACGTCGTCCAGGGTCATCAGGGCGTCGACCACCACCTCGTGCTCGCTGACCTGCTGGACGTGCGCCTCCTCCGCGTCGAACTCGTCCTGAATCTCGCCGACGATCTCCTCGAGGATGTCCTCGATGGTGAGCAGGCCGGCGGTGCCGCCGTACTCGTCGACGATGATGGCCACGTGGACGCGGCGCGACTGCATCTCGCTGAGCAGGTCGTCCACTTTCTTCGTCTCGGGCACGAAGTGGGGCTGGCGCATGACCTCCCGCACGCGGATGTCGAGGCGCCCCTCGCGGAAGAAGCGCAGACTGTCCTTGACGTAGAAGATGCCGGTGATGTCGTCGATGGTCTCCCGGAAGACGGGGATCCGGGAGTGGCCGGTGACGATCGCCAGGTCGACCGATTCGGCCAGGGTGGCCGTTTCGGGCACGGCCTTGACGTCGATCCGCGGCACCATCACCTCTCGCGCCGCCGTGTCCCCGAACTCGAAGATGGAGCGGATCATCTCGCCCTCGTCCTCTTCGAGCACGCCCTCCTCCTCGGCCACGTCCACCTGGAGCATGATCTGCGCCTCGGTGACGGCGGCCGGGGTGTTGGCGCTCTCCCGGGCGGCGCTGCCGGTGGGGCGGGGCGGGGCGTAGAT
>DATLLM010000025.1:0-9613 GCA_035537855.1 Chloroflexota bacterium
GCTGGGTGGACGCGGGGACGCACCGCCTGGTGGGCTGGGAGTGCGCCGTCCCCTCCATGACCAGCGCCGTCCAGGCCGGCCTCTTCTACGGCGACGCCAGCGGCATCCCCGCCTTCCGCTGGTTCGACAAGGCCGCCGGCACCATGTTCGTCTCCAACCACCCCCCGGACGCCCGGGCCCTGGACGCCCGGCTGGCCGCGGCCGAGGACGGGCTGTTGAAGGAGGAGGGGGTGACCATCAGCAGCCTGCTCACCGGCGGCGCCCCCCGTTCGGTGATGACCATGGCCGGGATGGTGACGGACTCCGGCCAGCGCCGGATCGAGGCCCGGGACTTCTACACCTACCTGGCCAACCCCTATAACCTGCTGCGCGGCCTGCTCGGGGCCATCGGCGACCTGGCCGTCGAGTACTGGGAGGGCTGGCAGCAACGCCTGCGCGGCGTGCAGCCGCGGATGGACCGGGGCGGGGTCTACCCCCTGCTGCGGGTGGCGACGACGGTGCTGCTGCGCGACGCCGCCGTGTGGCTGACGGTGGACGCGATGTACCGCGGGCAGCGCGCCGCGTACATGAACTACCTCGGGTACGACGAGGTGGCGCACCACGCCGGGCACACCACCGAAGACGCCCGGCGCGTCCTGCGCAGCTTCGACCGCCACCTGGCGACGCTGGCGGACGCGGCCGCCCGCGCGCCGCGCCCCTACGAGCTGGTCGTGCTCTCCGACCACGGCCAGAGCACCGGCGCCACGTTCAAGCAGCGCTACGGCCTCTCCCTGGGCGACCTCGTCGACCGGCTGGTCTCCGAAGGCGTAGCCGGCGCGACCAGCGTGCGGGAGACCGGCGGCGACGAGGGCTGGGGCCACCTCAACGCCCTGCTGACCGAGATCGTGCGCGCCGAGGGCGCCACCGGCCGCGGCGCGCGGCGGCTGCTGCACGGCCGGGGCGAACGCGTCGCCGGGGCCGAGGGGGGGGACGCCGGCGACGCCGGGGACGGAGACGGCGGGCCGTACGTCTCCCTCGGGCCGGAGGCGGCCGAGCGCCGGGCGGCGGCGGCCGCGGACGTGGTGGTGTGCCCCTCCGGCAACCTGGCCAACGTCTACTTCACCAGGGAGCCGGGGCGGCTGAGCCTGGAGGCCCTGGTGGCCAGCTACCCCGGGCTGGTGGAGGGGCTGACCGCGCACCCGGGGATCGGCTTCGTCGTCGTCTACTCCGAGGCCCGCGGGCACCTCGCCCTCGGCCCCCGGGGCGCCCGCGACCTGGACAGCGGCCGGGTGCACGGCGCCGACCCCCTGGCCGCTTTCAGTCCGCACCTGGGCGCCCAGCTGCGCCGGGTCTCGGGCTACGACAACGTCGGCGACCTGCTGCTGAACAGCCTCTACGACCCCCAGACCGGGGCGGTCGCCGCCTTCGAGGAGTTGATCGGCTGCCACGGGGGCGCCGGCGGCCCCCAGCAGGCGCCCTTCCTGCTCTACCCCGCCGCCTGGACGGCGGGGCCGGGCGCGGCCGCGCCCGAGCTGGTCGGAGCCGAGCAGGTCCACGCCTTCCTCGCCCGGCACACCGGGTCAGGGGCCACGCCCCGGGCGGCCCGCCCGGCGGCGCCGGACGGAGCCGGGGGCGCGAGCGACGAGCGCAGCGGGGCCCGGCGGCGGGCGGGAGCGGAGGAGGCGCGCGAGCGGTGACCCGGACGACGATGCCCGTACCCGAGCGCACCCTGCGCCCGGCCCCGGCCGGGCCGCTCGAAGAGAGTCCCGACCGGCGGGCCTGGCGCCTGGCGGTGGCCCGGGCGCGCCACGCCTGGCAGCCGGTGGCCGTGCGCCTGCTGGACGTCCGCCCGCGGGAGTTGGCCCGCCTGCTGCTGCTGGTGGTCGCGGTCGCGGTGATCGCCTTCCTGGTGCGGATCACCTGGCCGGCCTTGCTGCCCTTCGTCTTCGGCGCCGCCCTGGCCTACGTCCTGCTGCCGCTGGTCGACCTGCTGGACGTGGCCCTGCCCCGGCCGCTGGCCGCCCTGGTGGCCCTGGTGGCCGCCCTGCTGCTGCTGAGCGCCGCCGTCGGCCTGATCGTCCCCCTGCTCGCCGGGCAGCTGCTGCGCCTCTACCTGCTCGTGCCCAGCGGCGACGACGTCCGCTCTATCGCCACGGCGGCGGCGGACGCCTTCCGCACGCTGCCGGAGCCGGTGCAGGAGGTCATCCGCGAGGCGGTGCGGCAGGCCGTGCTGCGGGCCAAGGAGAACGTCGACGTCGCCCTGCGCGGGCTGGCCATTCTGGCCCTGACCGGGGCCGCGAGCGTCGGCGGGGTGCTCGGCTTCCTGCTCGGCTTCGTCCTGGTGCCGGCCTGGCTGGTGGCCCTGCTGAGCACCCACCGCACGGGCCTGCGCACCGTGAACCGGCTCCTTCCCGCCGGGCTACGCAACGACTTCTGGGCCGTGCTGCGAATCGCCGATCGGGCCTTCGGCGCGTTCCTGCGCGGGCTGGTGATCACCGGCCTGGCCGCCGGGCTGCTGACGTACGCCGCCCTGGAGGGACTCGCCCGGTTGGGGGCGCCGGTGCCGGACGAGCGGGTGGTGGTGGCGCTGATCGCCGGGCTGGTGCAGTTCATCCCCACCTTCGGCGTCCTGCTGGCCCTGCCGGTGGCCCTCCTGGTGGGGCTGACGGTCTCGCCCCAGGCGGGGCTGACCTCGGTCGCCGTGCTGCTGGTGGTGCAGCAGGTGGTGAACACCCTGGTGCTGCCGCACGTCGAGCGCCGCGTCGCGGACCTGCCCCCCACGGTGCTGGTGCTCGTGATCGTGGCCCTGAGCCAGCTGGGGTTGATCTGGGTGCTGCTGGCGACGCCGGTGGCGGCGGTCGCCTACGACCTCTTCCGCTACGTCTACGGCCGGTTCGCCGAGCCGCCCCGCCCGGCGGGCCTCCTCCCCGGCGAGGCCCTGCGCGGGGGGGCGCGCCGCCGGCCCAGGGACGAGGCGGGGGTCGTCTGATGTCGCGTGGACGCGTGTCGCCGTGCCGGGTGCGACCGGAAGACAGCGGAGCGAAGGGTGATGGTTGACGAATCCGGAGCGGAGCGGGGCGCGGTGCTGCTCGACCCGTTGCCGACGCCGCTCGAGGCGCCCGGCGGGCGCGCGGCGGGGCGTGGCGCGGAAGAAGAGACCCGCCTGACCCAGGAGACGGTCTCCCTGGACGACGCGGCCGCGGTGTTCATGAACCGCGACGCCAGCGGGCGCATCCCGATCATCATCGTCCCCCGGCGGCCCAACCGGATCGTCAACTCCCTGGTGGCCAACGCCGCCCTGGTGCTCGCCGCCGGCGTCGCCGGTGGCCTCGCCCTGGGCAACGGCGGCGTCGTCGCGGCCGCGGTGGTGATCGGGACGGCGCTCCTGTTCCTCGGCGTGTTCCGCGCCTTCATGGTCCGGATCCCCGAGGGGAGCGTCGCCCTGCTGACCCGCGGCGGGCGCTACGTCGGCACCATCAGCGCCGGCCTGCACATCCTCCTCCCCTGGGTCCTCGTCTCGCATCTGGTCACCCGGCGGGAGATCCCCTACGAGATCCCGCCGGTCGAGGCGCCGACGGAGGAGACGGTGCGGGTGCGGATCGACGCCCTGCTGACCTTCGCCATCACCGACGCCTACCGCTTCGTCTACCGCATCTCGGCGGACGACTTCGACCACGTGCTGCGCGCCGCCGCCCAGGACGTGCTGCGCTCGCTCGTCCGCCGGCTGAGCGTGGAAGGCGTGATGGGCATCTCCCAGGAGCAGGCGGAGACGGTGCGGGCGGCGCTCGAGGAGGAGGTGGCGCGCTTCGGCACGGCCGTGACCCGGGTCAACATCACCTTCGCCCGGCCGCCCGACGCCTTCTTGCAGACCCAGGAAGCGCGCAACCTGGCCGTGCTGCAGCGCGCCGAGCAGACGGAGCGGCAGGCCCTGGCGCTGCGGCGGCTGGCGGATGAGGAGGCCCTGGCCCTGAACCGGCTCGTCGCCCGGCTCCAGCGCGAGCTGGCCGAAGTGGAAGGGCGCTCGCGCCAGGCGGCCGCCCGCCGGGAGCTGGTCGAGGCGGAGGCCTCGGCCGAGTCGCTGCGCCTCGACCGCCTGGCCGACCGGCTGGAGCGCTTCCCCGAAGCGGCCTCCTTCGACATCCGGCGCCTGCGTCTGGACGTGGCCCGCTCCCTGGCCGGCAACACCCGGGCGGTGGTGCAGCTCGGGGAGGTGGGGGACGTCGCCCGCACCGTGCTGATGCGGGACACGCTACGGGAGTCGCTCCAGGAACTGGACGGTGGCGTCGGCGGGGCCGGGCGGGAGCACGACTCAGACGAGGCCGGCCATGGCGACGCAGGCGGCGCCGGTGAGCAGCAGCGTGACGGTGACGCCTGAGGTGAACGCGCTCGCGTAGAGGGCCATCAGGGCCTGCGTCGCCGTGAAGGCGGTCGGGATGGGGAGGTCGCGGCCGAAGCCGGCCATCAGCAAGGCGCCGGGGAACGCTTTGGCGGCCGGGAGCTGGTCGGCGGCCAGGCCGGCGTCCTTGAGGCGGAGGGCGAGGTCGGCCCGACCGGCGGAGAGCGGGACCGTGCCCAGCACCGCCCCGCCGAACGCGGCGCCGGTGCTCGCGGTGGCCCGCACGATCCCGGCGGTGGACCCGACCACGGTGCCGGGCATGGCGGCGTGTGCCTCTGACTGCATCCCTGGTGGGGCCTGTTCGGGCGGCCGGGAGCGCCGCCGCGCTCGCACGGGCCTGCGATCCGGACGCCCCGGCCACGGTACACGCCGCGGGCGGACCGCGCCGTCAGGCCTTTTCCCGATGGTGCGCCGGGTGGCGATCCATAGACTGAGCCCCAGGATCGTGGCGGAGTGCGGAAGCGACGCAGGGACGCAAACCGATGGCGAGCGGACGGGCAGACGCTGGGGTGTCCGGCGGCCCGCCGGGTGGCCCGGTCGCGCGGCGGGTCCGGACGGTGCTGGCGGACGACAACCGTGGCTTCCTCGACGCCGCCAGCCGGTACCTGGCGACGCAGTCGGTCGAGGTCGTGGGGATGGCCGGCACGGGGCTGGAGACGCTGCGCTTGCTTGACGCGCTCAAGCCGGAGCTGCTGATGCTCGACCTGGAGATGCCCGACCTGGACGGGCTGGCCGTGCTGCGCCTGGTGAAATCCCGGGAGCCGTCGCCGCGGGTGATCGTGGTGACGCTGCACGACCACGAGCAGTACCGCACGGCGGCGGCGCGGGCCGGGGCGGACGGGTTCGTGCCCAAGCGGGCGTTCACGACGGAGCTGGTGCCGCTCATCCGGCGCCTGTTCGCGACCGGGTGACCGGGCGTGAGTGACGTCGCCATCAGCTTCGCCGTCCTGGCGGCGCTGGTCGTGCTCTTCGTCTGGAACCGGCTGCCGGTTGAGCTGGTGGCCGTGGGCGCGGCCCTCGTCCTGTGGGCCACCGGCGTGCTGCGCCTCGACCAGGCCCTGGCCGGCTTCGGCGACTCCTCGGTCATCTTCATCGCCACCCTGTTCGTGGTCAGCGAGGGGCTGGACGCCACCGGGGTGACCGCCTGGGTCGGCCAGCAGCTGGTGGCCCGCTCCGGGGCGAGCCGCCTCCGCCTGCTGGTGCTGACCATGCTGATGGTGGCCCTGCTGACGGCGCTGATCAACCCCAACGGGTCGGTCGCCGCCCTCCTGCCGGTGGTGGTGGTGGTGGCGATCCGGGTGGGGCGGTCGCCGTCGCAGCTGCTGATGCCGCTGGCCTTCGCCGCCCACGCCGGGTCGCTGCTCGCCCTGACCGGGACGCCGGTGAGCGTGGTCGTCTCCGAGGCGGCCGCCGAGGCCGGGGCGCGCCCGTTCGGCTTCTTCGAATTCGCTCTGGTCGGCGTCCCGCTGCTGGCGGGCACCATCGCCATCGTCGTCCTGTTCGGCGAGCGCCTGCTGCCGCACCGCACGGCGAGTCAGATCCCGCCGGACTTCAGCGAGCACTTCAAGGTGCTGGCCGGCGACTACCGGCTCCAGGAGCTGACCCACCGGCTGCGCGTCGGCGACGGCTCGCCGTTCATCGGAAAGACGCAGGCGGAGCTGACCGGCGCGGTCGCCGCCGCCGGATCGCAGCTCGTCCTGGTGGGGGTGCAGGTGCGGGGCGAGGGCAACCTGGCGCGCCAGGCGGTGGTCGCCGCCGGGGACGTGCTGCTCGTCCGCGGCGCCAGCGCGGGCGTGCAGCGGCTGGCCGCAGCGGACGCCCTCGAGCTGCCGGCCGGCCAGCCGGGTGACGACGCGGACGACCTCTACAGCCGCCTGACCGGTGTGGCCGAGGTGGTCATCCGCCCCCGCTCGGGCCTGATCGGGACGACCGTCTTCCCGGGGATGGTGACCGAGAGCGGGGAGCTGATGATCCAGGCCACGCAGCGCGGCGGCGAGGTGCTCGATCCGGGCGAGACGACCCTCGCCGCCGGCGACACGCTGCTCGTCCGCGGGACGTGGGCGGCGCTCGCCGAGCACCTCGAAGACCCGGACGTGCTCGTGGTGGACGCGCCGGAGCGGGTGCGCCGGCAGGTGGTGCCGATGGGCCCCGGCTCCAAGCAGGCCATCGGCGTGCTCGCCGCGATGGTGTTCCTGCTGGCCACCGGCGCCGTGCCGGCGGTGGTCGCCGGCCTGCTCGCCGTCGGGGCGCTCGTCCTGCTGCGCGTGGTCACCCTGAAGCAGGCCTACGGGGCCATCTCCTGGACGACGGTGATCCTGGTGGCGGGGATGATCCCGCTCTCCACGGCGATGCAGGAGACCGGGGCGGCCGCGCTCGTGGCGGACGGCCTGGTGAAGGCCGTCGGCGGCGCCGGGCCCTACGCCCTGGTGCTGGGGCTCGTCCTGATCACCGCCGTCTTCGGCCAGCTGATCAGCAACATGGCCACCGCCCTGATCGTGATCCCCATCGCCATCTCGGTGGCCCAGGAGACGGGGATCTCCGTGCTGCCGGTGCTGATGGCGGTCAACGTGGCGGCGGCGGCGTCCTTCCTGACCCCGGTGGCGACCCCGGCCAACCTGATGGTGATGGGCCCGGGGGCCTACCGCTTCGGCGACTACTGGAAGCTCGGCCTGCCGCTGCTCCTGTTGTTCGTCGTGGTGGCGACCGTCCTTGTGCCGTTGATCTGGCCCTTCTGAGCCGGGCCGTGTTGCGAGGAATGTGGAGATGACGACCCAGACACGCGCAGCCGCATTCGATCCCATCCCCTCGGTCGCGCTGGCCGGGGCGATGACGGTGGCCGTGGCCGCCGCCGTGCCCGCCCAGGCCGGCGCCGTCGGCGTGCCGGTCGCGTCCGACGGCGAGGTGCCCCCGGAGCTGGGGCTGAGCCGGGAGGCGCTCGCCGGCGCCGGCTTCGGCGGGGAGGTGGGGGAGACCCTGCTGCTGCCCCGGAACGACGGCCCGTTCCTGGTCGCCGTCGGCATCGGCGACCGCGCCGCGCTCGACGCCGCCCGGCTGCGCGACGCCGCCGCCGCTTTCGCCCGCGCCGCCGGCCGGCAGGCCCGCCTGGCCGGGCCCCTGGCGAACGTGCCGGCGGTGCCGCCGGAGCTGGCGGCCCAGGTGGCGGTGGAGGGGGTTCTGCTGGCCCGCTACCGCTACAACGCCTTGAAGGGGAAGGCTGAGGGGACGCCGCTGACCGAGCTGACGGTCGTGGCCCCCGCGGAGCTGCACGCCGCGTTGCAGCGGGGCGTCGAGCGGGGCCGGGCCACCGCGGCCGCGGCCAACCTGGCCCGCGACCTGAGCAACACCCCGCCGGCGTACCTGACGGCCACCCGGCTGGGGGAGGTGGCGCAGGCCATCGGCCCGAAGCACGGGCTGGAGGTTGAGGTCTTCGACAAGGACGCCGTCGTGGAGATGGGGCTGGGCGGCCTGCTCGGCGTCAACGCCGGCAGCGTCGAGCCCCCGGTGATGATCAAGCTGCGCTACCGCCCGCGCGACGCCGCCGGCGCCCCGGTGACCCCCACCGGCCACCTGGCCCTGGTGGGCAAGGGGGTGATGTACGACTCCGGCGGGATCAGCCTGAAGCCGAGCGACGCCATCCACGCCACGATGAAGGTGGACATGGCCGGGGCGGGCAACGTCCTGGGGGCCATGACCGCCCTCGCGGCCCTGGGCTGCACCACCGCGGTCACCGGATTCCTGATGTGCACGGATAACATGCCCTCTGGCTCGGCGACCAAGCTGGGCGACGTGCTGACCATCCGCGGGGGCAAGACGGTCGAGGTGATGAACATCGACGCCGAAGGGCGGCTGATCATGGCCGACGGGATGGTGCTGGCCACCGAGGAGCGCCCGGCGCCGGACGCCCTCGTCGACATCGGCACCCTGACCGGGGCGGCCATGCGCGCCCTGGGCGAGCAGATGGCGGCCGTGCTGGGCGACAACCAGGCGCTGGTCGAGCAGGTGCTCGAGGCCGGCCGCACGAGCGACGAGCCCTTCTGGCAGCTCCCCCTGAACCGGCGCTACCAGAAGTTCCTCAGCTCCGAGATCGCCGACCTGCGCAACATCGGCGGCGAGAACGCCGGGGCCATCACGGCGGCGCTCTTCCTGGCCGCCTTCACCGCCGGCGTCCCCTGGGCCCACCTGGACATCGCCGGGACGGCGATGGTGAACGCCGACGAGTCCTGGCGCCCCCGGGGCGCGACCGCCTACGGGACGCGCCTGCTGATCGACCTGGCGCTGCGCTTCACGCCGCCGGCCGGCGCGGGCCGCTAGGCGACGGGCGACGGGCGACGGGCCGCTTGCTGGAGGAGAGGACGGAGTGCGATGAATCAACCGAGCGATTCCCAGGCGAGCGCCCCCGCGCCGGCGGCGCCGGCGCTGGTCCCGTCGGGCGACGGCCAGAACGTCCCCCTGGGCGCCGGGATCATGGAGGCCGGGGTCGCCAACCGGTCCTTCTTGCAGAAGGCGCTCGACGGGATCGAGAAGGTGGGCAACATGGTGCCCAACCCGGTGGTCATCTTCTTCATCCTGGCCGGGGCCGTGATCGTGCTCTCCCAGATCCTGTACTGGCTGGGGGTGAGCGTCAGCTACGAGGTCATCAATCCGGTGACCGACCAGGTCGAGCAGGTGACCACGCCGGTCAAGGGGCTGCTCACCGCGGACGGCATCCGCTTCATCTTCACCTCCCCGGTGCGCAACTTCCTGAACTTCAACGCCGTCGGGGTGATCCTGGTGGCCATGGTCGGCGTCGGCGTCGCCGAGGAGGCGGGGCTGATCAGCGCCCTGATTCGGCAGATCGTGCTCGTCGCCCCCCGGAGGGCGATGACCTTCATCCTGGTCTTCGCCGGGGTGCTGTCCAGCGTCGCCTCGGACGCCGGCTACATCGTGCTCATCCCGCTGGGCGCCGTCGCCTTCCTGGCCCTGGGGCGGCACCCCCTGGCCGGCCTCGCCGCCGCCTTCGCCGGCGTCGCCGCCCTCTTCGGAGTCAACCTGCTGATCACCCCCCTGGACGGCGTCCTGACCGAGATCACGAACGACGCCATCCACATCGTCAACCCCGCGCTCTCGATCGACCTCACGGCGAACATGTGGTTCTCCATCGTCTCCGCGGTGCTGCTCTCGGTCGTGGCCGCCGTGATCACCGAGCGCATCGTGGAGCCCGGCCTGGGCAAGTACGAGGGTGCGGTGCCGGCCGGCAGC
>DATLLM010000026.1:0-9398 GCA_035537855.1 Chloroflexota bacterium
GCCTTCGGCTGCCGGCAGATGCTGGGGAACATCTGGGAGTGGACGAGCAGCACCTTTCTGCCGTACCCCGGGTTCGAGGCGGACGGGGTGTACCCGGAGTACTCCGAGCCGTGGTTCCACACCCGCAAGGTTTTGCGCGGCGGCTCATGGACGACACCCGCGCGGTTGCTCCGAGCCACCTTCCGCAACTTCTACCCTCCCGACCGCGGGAACATCTGGGCCGGATTCCGCACCTGCGCCTGGTAACGGGCCCGGGGAGCGAGGGGTGCGGCCGGCGGTGCCGGCCGCCGCGCAGGCGCACCGGCCGGTGCAGCGTGGTCGATCGTTGGATGGCAGAACCTCAGCCGACCTCGTGTGGCCCGCGCGGTGGCGCGGCGCAGGCCCCGAGCACCGGCGGCGCGAGCACCGCACCGGTAGGGGAGCGTCAGGCGGCCCCGCATCGGCTCCTTGCTCCGGGGCGGGGACGCGGATACAGTGGCTGCGGAGGGGCCGCCTCGGATCGCGGCGGGACGACGGTCAACCGGGGAGGGTGTGCGGTGACCGGACAGACGCGGCGGTGGGCGATGCGCGCGGCCGCGGCCGGGGGGCTGCTCGGAGGCTCGGCCGCGTGCGCGCCGGGGGCCGGTCCCGCCGGCGTCCCCGGGGGCGTCCCGGCGTCGAAGGTCGCCTGCAGCGGGCCGTTGGACGTGGTCAGCCCCTGGAACATCGGCTCCACCACCGGCGACGGGATCGTCCTGTTGGGGCAAGACTTCGCGGCGGCGCACCCCGGCTGCAGCGTCCGGCTGCTGTTCGTCTCCGAGAACAACACCACCATCATGGAGAAGCTGGTGGCGGCGATCGCAGGGGGCGATCCACCCGCGGTGACGCTGGTGCCGGCGCAGCAGACGCCCCTGTGGACGAGCAAGGGGGTGGTGCAGCCCCTGGACGCGTACGCCCGGCGGGACGGGATCGCCAAGGACCAGTTCGTCGAGGGCTACTGGCCGCAGATGGTCGTCCGGGGCAGGCTGTGGCGCCTGCCGTTCAACATCGACGTCAACTTCCCCTGGTTCGTGAACCGGCAGCTCTTCCGCGCCGCCGGGCTCAACCCGGAGCGGCTGCCGGCGACGGTGCAGGAGGCGGACGAGCTGGCCAACCGGCTCACCCGCGGCGCCGCCGGGGCGCAGGAGCAGCTCGGCTTCGTGCCGTGGCAGCTCTACGGGCCGGGCAACTCGTCCCAGTCCTGGGCCTACGCCTTCGGGGGCGACTTCTACGACGCCGGGAAAGACAAGGTGATCGCCGACCACCCCAAGACGGTGGCGGCGTTCGAGTGGATGGCCGGCTGGGCCCGGCGCCTGGGAGGCTACGACGCGGTGGAGGCGCAGCTGCAGGCCCTGGGGGGCTGGGGGCCGGCGTTCGGCGCCGGCAAGCTCGCGATGGCGGCGCAGACCAGCGACGGCCTCGCGGGGACGCTGCGCTCCTACCCCGGCCTCGACGTGGCCGGAGGGCTGTTCCCCGGCGGGCCGGGGGTCAAGCCGGGCGAGGCGACCTGGCTCTCCGGGCGAGGGGTGGGGATCGTCGGCGGGGCCAAGGATCCGGAGGCGGCGTGGGCCTTCGTCAAGTGGGCCGGGGCGACGAACGAGGGCACCCTGGCGGCGGTGAACCGCCTCAGCGCCACGCCCGGCCTCAAGGCGTCGCCCGGGCTCGCCGTGTTGGAGAAGGACCCGCTCTTCAAGCCGTTCGTGGACTCGCTGCGGGCGGCGAAGCACAACCCGCCCGGGGCCCTGATCCCGGTCAGCCTCTGGGGCGGTTCCCGGGGCACCTGGCTGGCGGAGGTGCTGCAGGGGGGGCGGCCGGTGCGGGAGACGCTGGAGGAGGTGACCCGCCTCACCCAGCAGGAGCTCGACGCGGAGCGGGCCCGCGAGCCGAAGTAGAGGGGGCCGGTGGCGAACGACGAGCAGCGGCCGAGCGAGCGTCCCCGGCGGCCGAACGTGCTGGTGCTGATGGTCGACCAGCAGCGGGCCGACACCCTGGGCTGCTCCGGTGGCTTCGGGGCCCAGGTCTGCCGGACGCCGCGCCTCGACCGGCTAGCGGCGGAGGGGGCCCGCTTCCGGCGCGCCTACACCGCGGCGCCCCTGTGCACGCCGGCCCGGGCGTCCCTGCAGACGGGGTTGTGGCCCACCCACCACGGGCTCCTGTTCAACTCCGGCAGCCAGGACCTGGAGCGGTTCCGCGGGGCCCGCATCGCGGACGGCGTCCCCGCCCTGGGCCGGGCGCTGCGCGACGCCGGCTACGCCACCGCTTACTTCGGCAAGTGGCACGCCGGCCCGGACGCCGACCTCCCGCGCCTGGGCTACGACGAGGGCGTCCCGCAGTCGCAGGCCGGCGCCGCGGGCTTCCCCGGCGCCGGGGGTGTCCCCAGGATCGATCCCGTGATCCGGCGCTGGGCGCGGGGCCCCACCGTCTACTCCGCCGTGACCACCGCGGACGGCGACGCGATCCGGGAGATCTGGTTCTGCCACCAGGCGCAGGCGTGGCTGCGCCGGCACGCCGCCCGGCAGCCGGAGCGCCCGTTCCTGTGCTTCCTCTCCCTGAGCGGTCCCCACTGGCCGTGCGTCGTCCCGGAGCGCTACGCCGCCCGCTACGACTGGCGGGACGTGCCCCTGCCCGGCAACCTGGACGACCCCTTGACCGGCAAGCCGGCGGCGCACCGCGTCTACCGCGACGAGGCGGGCGAGAGCGGCACCCTGAGCGAGGACGAGTGGCGCAAGTGCCTGGCCCGCTACTACGCCTTCGTCAGCCTCATCGACGACCACTTCGGGCAGACCCTGGACGTGCTGGAGGAGACCGGCCAGGCGCGGGACACCCTCGTCGTCTACCTCGCCGACCACGGCGACATCATGGGCGCCCACCGACTCTTCGATAAGGGCCCCTTCATGTACGAGGAGACCGTGGCCATCCCGCTCATCGTGCGCTGGCCGGCGGGCGTCGCGGGCGCGCAGGCCCCGGAGCGGTTCGTGTCCACGGTGGACGTGCTGCCCACGGTACTGGAGGCCACCGGCCTGGAGGTGCCCCCCGGCCTGGACGGGCGCAGCCTGTGGCCCCTGCTGGACGGGGCCGGGCCAGACGGCCAGGCGGTCGCCGGGCCCGGCGACTGGCCGGACGACGCCTACAGCCAGTTCTTCGGCCACGGCGAGGGGCGAGGGCTGTACGATGTGCGCCTGCTGCGCACCGAACGCTACAAGTTCGTCTACTACCCGCACGACGTCGACGAGCTGTACGACGAGCAGGCCGACCCCTGGGAGCTGACGAACCTGGCCGAGCTGCCCGAGTACCACGACCTGCGGGAGAGCCTGCAAGCGCGCCTGGAACGACGCATGGCGGCGGCCGGCGATCCGCTGCGCCACTGGATGAAGCGCCGCCACGCCCGGTGACGGGCGACCGCCGCCCGGCCCGCCGTCGGCGGGACCGCTGGGGCCGGGACCGCGCGGCACAACCTGCCGGCGCAGCTGACGAGCTTCGTGGGCCGGGAGCGGGAGCTGGGCGAGGTGGCCCGCCTGCTCACGACGCAGCGCCTGGTGACCCTGACCGGCCCCGGCGGGACGGGCAAGACCCGGTTGGCACTCCAGGCCGCGGCCGACGTGCTCGTCGTCGTGAACCTCCTGCTCCGGCAGCAGTTGGCGGTAGCGCTGCGATCCCGGCGGCGGCCGCGGCTGACGCGGCGCGACCGGCTGTTCTGGGTGCTGGCCCGGTGGCTCAGCAGGGAGTGGCGGCGCCATCTGGTGCTCGTCCGCCCGGACACCGTCGTGCGGTGGCACCGCCAGGGGCGGCGCCTCTTCTGGCGCGGGCGGTCGCGGACGCGGCTCGGCCGGCCGCATCTTCCGGCGGACGTCCGTGAGCTGATCGCCACGATGGCGCGTGAGAACGTCCTGTGGGGCACCGAGCGCATCCGCGGGGAACTGCGCACGCTGGGGATCGGGGTCAGCAACCGCTCGATCCGCCGCTACCGGTGGCGCGGCCCCCAGCGGCCGCCGAGTCAGACCTGGCGCACGTTCCTGGCCGACCACGCCCACGCGATCTGGGCCGCCGATCTGTTCACCGTCCAGACCCTCACCTTTCGCACCCTCTACGTCTTGTTCTTCATCGGCCACGGACGGCGTAAGCTCCTCCACGTCCGGGTGACCGCCCACTCCACCGCCGCCTGGGTGCGGCAGCGGGTGCTCAACGCCACGCCGTGGGGGCGCGCGCCGTGGTGCCATATTGCCGTCCCACAGCCGCGCGCGTCGGTCTGGCCAACGCCAGCGGCCACCTGATCGACTTACGTGCTGTGGATCGCTGTTCGCTCGAGCGGCGCCGACGCCCCGGCTTCCCACACCACGCGCAGGTGGTCGCCGAGCGCCGCCTGCGCTCGGACCAGCCAGGACTCTTGCCGCGCGCGGTCGATGGGCGCGAGCGGCGCACCGACGGCGCCACGGAGCGCCTGTGCGCTGCCGGCCAGGCCGACCGCTTGCTCGTAGGCGCCTTGGGTGGCGGCGACCTCCGCCAGCGACTCCAGCTGCTGCGCCATCTGCCGGCGGTCTCCGAGTGCTCGGCTGAGGGCCAGCCCCTCGCTCAGCAGCTCGGTCGCCTCGGCATACCTCCCGAGCGCGCAGGCGAGCTGCGCACGGTACCGCAGCCCCCACGACGTCGCCACGTGCTCGCCCAGCCCACGGGCCGCAGCAACTCCCTGGTCGAGCAGCGGCCCGGCCGCCTCGGGCTCCCCGAGTACGAGCAGCGCGCCTCCGAGGTGGATGGCGGCCCAGGCCACGCCCGTCGCGTCGCCGGCTTCGCGCAGCGTGGCGAGTGCTTCTTCGATGAGGGGCTTCGCTTCGGCCACGGCACCCATCTGGTGCAGCATGTTGCCCAGCGTGAGCACGGCGTGGCCGATGCCGTCGGCGTCGCCGGCCGCCTTCCACGTGGCGAGCGCTTCCTCCTGAAACGCCCGCGCGGCGGCGAAGTCCCCCTGATACTTCGCGAGGACCCCGGCGCCGAAGAGCGTCATGGCGTGCGCCTCAACCACCGGCGGTGACGGCTCCGGGGGAGCGGTGCGCACCAGGCCGAGCACGTCCCGTATGCGCTCCAGGCCCTCGGTGAGGTAGCCGCGGAGCCACCAGTAGCGCGCCACGGCGGCGCAGAGGCGCAGCGCCCACGCCACGCCGTCGGGCTGGGGATGCCGCTGGCACCAGTCCAGCGCAGCGCGGGCGTTGCCGTGCTCGCGCTCCATGAGATCGAGCGCGTGGGACTCGCGCGGCCCCCGCAGCTCCGGCGCCGCGAGTTCGAGCAGCTCGACGACGTACCCGGCGTGCCGGCGCCGGATCGCGGCGGCGTCGGGTGACCGCTCCAGTCGCGCCAGGGCGAACTCGCGGATCGTCTCCAGCATGGTGAAGCGCGGCTCCGCCGAAGTGCCCTGTCCCCGCTGGATCAGGCTCTTGTCCAGCAGCGACGACACGCCATCGAGCACGCGCGCCCCGCCGTCGTCCCCGCCGGCGCCCGCCTCGCCGGCGACGGCCTGCGCCGCGTCCAGCGTCCAGCCCCCGACGAACACCGCCAGGCGGCACAGCAGCGCCTGCTCGTGCTCCGGGAGCAGGTCGTAGCTCCACGCGATGGCGCGCCGCAGCGTCTGCTGGTGCGCGGGGAGATCGCGGGCGCCGCCGGTGAGGAGGTCCAGCCGCCGCTCCAGGCGCGCCAGCAGCGCCGCCGGCGAGAGCACCTTCGTCCGCGCGGCCGCCAGCTCGATCGCCAGCGGCAGCCCATCCAACCGCCGGCAGATCTCGGCCAGCGTCTGGGCATCCTGCGCGTTGCCGGCGAACTCCGGGAGGACCGCCCGCGCCCGCTCCGTGAACAGCGCCACGGCTTCATACTCGCCCGGCGCCGCGTCGTCCGGGGCGGCCGGGTCGGGTGCTGACTGCGCGGCGCTGCGCCACCCCACGGGCGGCAGCGCCAAGGGAGGGACGAGGAACTGCTGTTCGCCGGAAAGGTGGAGGGCCTCGCGGCTGGTGACGACGACGGTGAGCGCCGGGCAGGCGACCAGGAGGCCCGCGACGCACGGGCGGGCCGCGACGACGTGCTCGAAGTTGTCGAGGAGGAGGAGGGTTCGCCCGTGGCCGAGCGCCGCCGCCACGCGCTCCAGGAGCGACTGTTCGGCACCTTCGCCGATCCCCAGGTGGAGGGCGATCGTATGGAGCACGTAGCCGGGGCCGCCCACCGCCGCCAGGGGGATGAAGGCCACCCGGCCGGCAAACGCCTGGTCGAGGCCCGCGGCGAGCTGCAGGGCCAGACGAGTCTTGCCGGCTCCAGGCGCCCCGACCAACGTAATCAGCCTGGCCCGCGGCGACGACGCGGGCCCCGTGCCCGCCACCAACCGCTGCAGCGCCGCCAGCTGGCGCTCCCGGCCGATGAAGCTGGTCAGCTGCCCCGGCAACCGAGGGAAGCGCGCCACCATCCGGGCGGGGAGGGCCGGGAGCGCTGCCCGGCGGTCGTGCCCACTCGTGGGCGCCGGCGCCGCCCCGCGCTGCGGTTCCGCCCACCGCTCCTGCACGAACTGGGCAACGGCGGCGAGCCCCTCCCGATGGGCACGAAAGACCTCGGTGCGGCTGATCGCGAGCCGCCGCTGGACCTCCACCACCGGCAGCCCATCCAGGTACCGCAGCGCCATCACCCGGTGCCGGCGCACGGCGCGCGTGCTGGCCCGTCCGGCCCCGCCACCGGGAGCCGGCGCGAGCGCATGGATCGCTTCGGTGAGGTCGGCCTGGAGGCGCCGTGCGGCCCGTTGGACGGAGTCGTTCGACGCGGTGCGGACGTGCATCGCGAGCGGATGGCGCTGGAGATACGGGAGATCGTGGAGGTGCGCCAGCGCATCTCGTACCTGATCCGCGCGCGGCGCTACGATGTCTCCGCCCCCAGCGACGACCATCGAGGCACGCTCTTCCCGCTCGGGCCTTGCCGCCAACATCCTCCTCGTCCGGCGCTCCTCGCCGATTGTATGGCGGCGCGGCTGGCGTGGCGAAGCCCACTCGGGCACGTTTATGACACCTTCTCGGCACTCGGAGCCTTCCCGCTCCGTCGCAGCCGCGTACGCTGCCAAGAGGAGGACGCCACATGAAGCAGATCACGCCGGAGATCTGGGCGTGGAGCCACTACCAGCCCCAGCAGCGGCTCGATCGGAACGGGCACTTCGTGCAGCAGGCCCCCGGCGAAGCGGGCGTGCTGATCGACCCGGTGCCGTTCCGCGAGGGCGACGAAGAGCTGGTCCGGGAGCGCGGCGGCGTGGCCGCCGTGCTGCTCACCGGAGGCTCCAGGGAGCACGAGGCCGGCCAGGCCGTCCAGAAGTTCCACTGCCCGATCCTCGCGCCGCAGCCGGCAGCTGCGCCGCCGAACGGGGGGCAGATCCGGCCGATCGACGCCGGCACGCTGCTGCCGGCGGACCTCCGTGCGATCCCGCTCCCGTCGCCTCAAGGAGGTGGGGAACTCGCCTTCTACCACGGCCCGAGTAGCTCGCTGATCGTCGGCAGCGCGCTCGTCGGCGCCCCGGCCGGGCAGGTGAGCCTCGCTCCGTTCGTCCCGGCAGCGGAATCGGCCGGCGCGGCCCGTGGCCTGCGGGCGCTCCTGGCCCGCCCGTTCGCGCGCCTGCTCCTCGGCGAGGGGGATTCACTCCTGCGCGACCCGATCCGGGCGCTCCAGGATCTGCTGTACCGGCACGATCCCGCGGCGTTCCTCCTGCGGCAGGACGAGGTGCACTGGCGGGAGCCGTTCCAGAGCGGGCAGCGCTTCCATGAGGAGTTCGCCGACTGCTCCCGCCTCCTGGGCTTGACCGCCCACGACTTCGACCTCTGCGTCATCCCCCCGGGCCGGGGGAACCACCCGCTGCACCGGCACGACGGCAACGAGGAGCTGTACTGCGTCGTGGCGGGCCAGGGCGAAGTGCGCACCGAGCAGGGGACGTTCGCCATCGCCGCCGGCGACGTGTTCGGCTTCCCCCCGCGCTACCAGATCGCTCACCACCTCCGAAACACCGGCGAGGACGACCTGCGCTTCCTCTCGTTCGCCGCCCCGGCGGAGCGGCTGGACATGTGCGACTACCCCCGGTCGGGCCAGCGGTACGAGGGCACGGCCTACGGAAAGCGCCGGCGGTTCTTCCTACCGGAGCGCGTCAACGTCGGGTACTGGGAGGGCACGCCCACGGACTGACCCGGCCGCCTCCCGACGCAGACCGCACCGGCCAGGAGGCGACCATCGGGAGCCCGAGATGACGAGGACCGCGGCGGGGCGCCGCGCCCGGCGGCGACCACGACTGCGGGCCGCAAGACGATCGACATGATCGAGAGGAGGCAGACATGCGCGCCGGATTCACGCTCCCCCAGCTGGGGCCCGCCGCCGGTCCGGAGGCCGTTGTGACGGTCGCGCAGCGGGCGGAGGCCCTCGGCTATACCAGCCTGTGGGTCACGGAGCGGCTCCTCTGGCCGCTCGCGCCCCAGTCGCCGTTCCCGGCCACTCCGGACGGCGCGCTCCCCGAGGTCTACCGGCGCGCCCTCGACCCGCTGGAGACGCTCACCTTCGTCGCGGCCCACACCCGCCGCATCGCCCTGGGCACCAGCGTGCTCAACATGCCCTACTACAACCCGGTGGTGCTCGCCCGCCGCCTGACCACGCTGGACGTCCTCTCCGGCGGGCGCCTGCGCGTGGGCCTCGGGCTGGGCTGGTCCAAGGACGAGTACGACGCCACCGGCGCGTCGTTCACCAAGGGCCGCGGCCGCCGGGCCGACGAGTTCCTGCAGGTACTCAAGGCCATCTGGACGACCGACCCGGTCGAGTTCGAGGGCGAGTTCTTCCACCTCCCCCGCTCCATCATCGGAATCAAGCCGGTGCAACAACCCCATCCGCCCATCTACCTGGGCCAGTGGATCCCTGCCGGCCTGCAGCGGGCGGCGAAGTACGCCGACGGCTGGCACCCCTGCGCCGGGCTGCCGCCCATGCGGGAGATCCCGCGGATGATGGGCGAGCTCAAGCGCCTGGCCCAGGCCGCGGGCCGGGACCCGGCCGCGATGGCCGTGAGCCTGCGGGCGTTCGTCGCCATTACGCCGCAGCCGCTCGGTGAGGGGCGGTGGGCGTTCAGCGGGTCCCTCGACGAGATCACGCGGGACGTGGAGACGGTCCGGGCGTGGGGGATCGACGAGCTCTCGTTCGATCCGACGTTCTCCCCGGACGGGCAGACGGTCGACGGGTTCCTGCGCAGCATGGAGCTGCTGCGGCCGCTCGTGTAGAACACGGCCGCCGCGAGGGACGCACAATGGCTCGACCGGCGTGGCACGGGGGCCGTCGCAGGAACGGCAGGACGTGGCTACCGAAGGCAGAGCTCCCGATCGTCGAACCAGGATGGACCCACG
>DATLLM010000027.1:0-3278 GCA_035537855.1 Chloroflexota bacterium
CTGCATCATAGGCCCCGCACGCCGGGGGTGCCGGGGTCGCGGCGCCCCCGGCGGCGCCGCGGGCAGCCCCCTCCCCCTCCGCCCGCCACGGACGGCGACCAGCTGCCGGTCTACCAGATCAGCGGATCCCCCCTTCGGGGATCGCGGCGCACATTGACGCCGAGGAGTCCAGATCACGCGGTGACGGTTATCCGCGAAATGTAAACCGCACGGGAGGCCGCGGCGGGCGCCCGGCTACTGGCGGGCCATGGCGACGCGGTAGCGCTCCTCCGGGGTGATCAGGTGGTCGGCGTCGGCGGCGTCCGCGCCGAGGTCGATCTGGACCCAGCGCACCCGGCCGGTGAAGGCGCTGTCCTTGGGGCCGTAGTCGTCGCTCACCGGGGTGGCGCTGTCGCTCCCGAGGTCGGTCGTCTCGTCGGCCGAGAACAGCATCGGGACGGTGGCCTCCACCCGGCCCGCGCCGACCGCCGCGCCGTCCACGTAGAGGGTGACCGCGCCGCCCTTGCCCAGCCCGCCGCCGTCGTAGGCGAACTCCAGGCGCACCTGGTGCTCGCCCGCCGGGAGCGCGGCGGCGCCGTACACCTTGAACTGCTGCAGGCCGAACAGGTTGTAGCAGTAGGCCGGGCGGCCGTCCTGGGCGTAGAGGGCCCACCCGCCGAAGGCGCCGCCCTGGGCGATGATCACACCGCGGGCGCCGGCCGCCGGCACCACGACCTGCGCCGTGATCGCGTGCGACTTGTTCTTCAGCACCACGACGGAGTTCTCGGTCAGCCGCCCCATCCCGCCGAACAGCACCTGCGACGTGCCCCGGATCAGCTGCGGGCGGCCGGCCAGGTCGGCGTTGAAGCGCTCGAACCGGCGGTCGTCCAGGGGTAGCACGTGGTACTTGCTCGCCTCGAGCAGGAACAGGCGCTGCAGCTGGCGCAGCTTCTCGGGCTGCGCCGCGGCGAGGTCGTGGGCCTGACTCCAGTCGGCGGTCGTGTCGTACAGCTCCCACACGTCGTCGTCGAGCGCCGGCGTCGGGGCGTTCACCCACGGCGTCGAGTGCCGGGTCACGGCCGTCCAACCCTTGTGGTAGATCCCGCGGTTGCAGAACATCTCGAAGTACTGCGTGGTGTGGCGCTCGGCGGCGGCGGCGTCGTCGAACGCGTAGGCCATGCTGACGCCCTCCAGCGGCGCCTGCTGGATGCCGTGCACGGCGGCCGGGTGGGGGAGCCCCGCCGCCTCCAGGATCGTCGGCGCGACGTCGATCACGTGGGCGAACTGGTGGCGCAGCTCCCCCTTGGCCGCGATCCCGTTGGGCCAGTGCACGATGGTCCCGTTGCGGGTGCCGCCCCAGTGGGAGGCCACCTGCTTGGTCCACTGGTAAGGGGTGCACAGGGCGTGGGCCCAGCCCACCGCGTAGTGGTTGTAGGCCTTGGGCGTGCCGAAGTCGGCGATGCGCGCGGCCATGAACGCCGCGGTCTCCAGCCCGGCCGCGCCGTTGAGCACCACGAGCTCGTTGAAGCAGCCGTTGGGGGAGCCCTCGGCCGACGCGCCGTTGTCCCCGACGATCACGTAGACCAGGGTGTCGCCCAGCACCCCGAGGTCGGCGAGGGCGTCGATCAGGCGCCCCACGTGGTGGTCGGTGTGCTCCAGGAACCCGGCGTAGACCTCCATCTGGCGCGCGAGCGCGGGCCGCAGGTCGGCGGGCGTGGCGTCCCAGGCCGCGATCTCCGCCGGGCGCGCCGTGAGCGCGCAGTCGGCCGGGACCACGCCCAGCGCTTTCTGCCGGGCGAGGGTCGCCTCGCGCAGGGCGTCCCAGCCCCCGTCGAACCGGCCCCGGTATTTGTCCGCCCACTCGGGCGGGACGTGGTGCGGGGCGTGGGTCGCGCCGGGGGCGTAGTAGACGAAGAAGGGCTTGTCCGCCATCAGCGCCTGCTGCTGCCGGATCCAGTCGATCGCGTGGTCGGTCATGTCCTCGGTGAAGTGGTAGCCCTCCTCGGCGGTACGCTCCGGCTCCACCGGCACCGTGTCGCGGTAGAGGGCCGGCGCCCACTGGTTGGTCTCGCCCCCGAGGAAGCCGTAGAAGTGCTCGAAGCCGCCCCCGCCGGTGGGCCAGGCGTCGAAGGGCCCCATGGGGCTGGTCTCCCACACCGGCACCTCGTGGCACTTCCCGAACTGGGCCGTGGCGTAGCCGTTGAGCTTGAGCACCTCGGCGAGGGGCGCCTTGGTCTTGGGCCGGACCGAGCTGTAGCCCGGCGCCGCGGTGGCGATCTCGGTGACCCCGCCCATCCCGACCGAGTGGTGGTTGCGGCCGGTCAGCAGCGCCTGGCGCGTCGGGCTGCACAGCGCGGTGGTGTGGAAGCGGGTGTACTTCAGCCCCCCGGCGGCGAGGCGCTCGAAGGTCGGCGTGGCGATCGGCCCGCCGAAGGCGCTCGAGGCGCCGAAGCCCACGTCGTCGAGCAGGACGACGAGCACGTTAGGCGCCCCCGCCGGCGGCCGCAGCGGCGCGATCGGGGGGAAGGCCGTGTCCGGGTCCGTGGCGTCGTAGGTGACCAGCCCGGTGTGCGGGCGGTCCGGGATGGGCAGGTCGGTGCGGGGGAGGTCGGCGGCGCGGTCGGGCATGGGTCCTCCTCGCGGCATCGTGCGGGCACGCGCCCGTGCGGGGGCGCCCGGCCGTCGCGGACCGGTGCGAGGGAGCGTGCCCGAGCGGCGCCTCAGCGCGCGCTCAGCCCCTGCTCACGCCGGCGGTCGGGGCGCCCCATCCGCCTCCCGCCGGACGGCTGGAAGCGACCGACTCGAGGAACGTTTATGGCTATCCCGAATATCGAAACCGGTGGGTCCTGGCGCCCTTGCGCGTGCCTCGGACGGGGTGAGCAAGGGATGAGTATCGGCCGGGCCTAGAATGCCCCGCTGGCCGCGCTAGGACCGTACAGGGACGGGGCCCGCCGGCGGGGGGCCTACGCCCCCTCTACCCCGCGACTCGTCTCAAGTGCCGAGAGGACGGAGGGAGCCTTGTCGACGCCGACCGCACCGACCCAGCCGCAGCCGAACATCCTCGTCATGTGGGGGGATGACATCGGCTTTACGAACTTGAGCTGCTACTCGGACGGCCTGATGGGCTACGAGACGCCCCACATCGACCGCCTCGCCGCCGAAGGGCTGCGGTTCCTGCACTACTACGGCGAGCAGTCCTGCACCGCCGGCCGGGCGGCGTTCCTCACCGGCCAGCACGGCATCCGCACCGGCTTGACGAAGGTGGGGTTCCCCGGCGCCCCGATGGGGATGAGCCAGCT
>DATLLM010000028.1:0-4144 GCA_035537855.1 Chloroflexota bacterium
CCTGGGCCTGCTCGGCGCTGATCCCGGCGTAGCGGAACTCGGCCCGCAGGGGGGCGCGCTCGAACAGCCGGGCCGGCACCTTGATCGCCGGCCGGCGGATGCTGGCCATGATCCCCGGGGCGCGGTTGATGGTGCAGACGACGACCGCCATGGTCAGCACGGCCAGCAGCCCGCGCCACCAGAACGAGCTGAACACCCGGTAGAGGTCGAGGGAGGAGAAGACGGTGTGCCACGGCTCGCCGTAGCGGGCCTGGGGCCGGGCGAGCCAGGCGGCGTAGGTCTCCGCCCCCTGGCGCACGTCCGCCGGCGCCTGCATGACCAGCGTCCCGGCCAGCACCCCGCCGGCGGCGAGGGCGATCAGGACGATGGCGAAGCGCACCGAGCACAGCAGGCGCCACAGCCGATCGAAGAGGTCGCCCCGGTTCGCCCGCGCCCGGGCGATGGTGGGGACCTCGGGCAGCAGCCGGCCGGGGCGCTTCTTGGGGGGTTCGGGCATCGGCCTGTGCAGCGATTCTACACGCCGCCGCGCCGCCGGCCGTGAGGGGACCGTCCCCTATTCTCCCCGCCCCGGCCCTCGGTATCGGCAGCGGCCGGCCGGGAGCGACGGGCCGCTCCCGCCCAGCAGACGGGCCGCTCCCGCTTAGAAAAGGAGAAGCCCGGGTACCCTGAGGCACCCGGGCGTCCTCTCCCGTTGAACGCTCGCGGAACTCCCGGGGCCGGGCCGACGCGCCCGGCGACCCGATCCGCTCGATCCGGACGCGACCCGACGGGTGCGTCGGGGCCCGAAGCGCCCCCCCTCCGGCTCGCGCGTGACCAGCGAGCCGGGCGGGGACCCCGCGTAGAACAGCTTGATCGGCGCCCCTGGAACTTTGAAGGCGGGGCGCCGATTCCTGTCGCGTCCGTCTCCCTTCGATCATAGCACCTCCGGGAACGGATTCGGCGCCGCCCTATTAGCACTCGGGCACATAGAGTGCTAGAATGTCTCCGCCAGCGCCCCAGAGGACAGCACAGCGTGCGCGATACCGCGGTCGCTCGATAGAGGAGGTCTAGACCACATGGCTCAGGCAACCAAGACCAAGCTCACGCCGCTCGGCGATAAGGTGGTCGTTCAGCCGACGCAGCGGGAGGAGACGACCAAGAGTGGGATCGTCCTTCCGGACACGGCCAAGGAGAAGCCCCAGGAGGGCGTGGTCGTCGCCGTCGGCACCGGCCGGGTGACGGACGCCGGGGACCGGATCAAGCCGGAGGTCAAGGAGGGCCAGAAGGTCCTCTACGCCAAGTACGCCGGCACCGAGGTCAAGCTCGAGGACGACGAGTACCTGATCCTCTCCGAGAAGGACATCCTGGCCGTCCTGGAGAGCTAGTCCGGGTCCGAAGTCCCAGGTCCCAGGTCCCAGGTCCGGGGCTCGGGCCCGTGGACGTGACGCGCCGCCCCGCAGGTCCTCCGGTCCCTCGGTCACCCGGTCCCGCGGCCCCCCGGCCGCCGGATCAGTCCGGGCTCTGCGCCTCCAGCTCGAGGTCGGCCTCGACCATCAGCTTGACGAGCCCCTCGAAGCTGACCTCCGGCTGCCAGCCGAGCTGCTCCCGCGCCTTCGCCGGGTTGCCGATCAGCAGGTCGACCTCCGCCGGCCGGAGCAGGGCCGGGTCGACCACCACGTGGTCCTGCCAGTTCTCGATCCCCGCGTGGCGGAAGGCCACCTCGACGCACTCGGCCACGGTGTGCGTCTCCCCGGTGGCGATCACGTAGTCGTCGGGAGAGGGCTGCTGGAGCATCAGCCACATCGCCCGCACGTAGTCCTTGGCGTAGCCCCAGTCGCGCCGCGCGTCGAGGTTGCCCAGGCGCAGCTCGCGCTGCTTGCCCAGCTTGATCCGGGCCACCCCGCGGGCGATCTTGCGCGGGGCGAACTCCAGGCCCCGGCGGGGGGACTCGTGGTTGAACAGGATCCCCGAGCAGGCGAAGAGGTCGTAGCTCTCCCGGTAGTTGACCGTGATCCAGTGGCCGTAGACCTTGGCCACGCCGTACGGGCTGCGCGGGTAGAAGGGCGTGCGCTCGGTCTGGGGCACCTCCTGCACCTTGCCGAACATCTCGCTCGACGAGGCCTGGTAGAAGCGGATCGGCCAGTCCGCCAGGCGCACCGCCTCCAGGATCTTGGTCACCCCCAGGGCGGTGAACTCCCCGGTGAGCACGGCCTGGGCCCAGGAGGTGGGCACGAAGGACTGGGCGGCCAGGTTGTAGATCTCGTCCGGGCGGGCCTGCTGCACCGCCTTGATCAGCGAGAGCTGGTCGAGCAGGTCGCCGTCGAGCAGCTCGACCCGCCCCAGCAGGTGGCGGATGCGCTGGTCGGTGACGACGCTCGAGCGCCGGATCAGGCCGTAGACGTCGTAGCCCTTCTCCAGCAGGTGCTCGGCCAGGTAGCTCCCGTCCTGGCCCGTGATTCCGGTGATCAGCGCCCGTGGCATCGGCATCTCCTTGGTGCGTGCCGGCACCCTAGCACGTCACTTTCCTGTAGGTCAACGGTTTCCGCCTCTACTTGATCCTGAGTAAAATGAGGGCCATGGACGAGTCGCTCGTGGCGGTCGGGGAGCGCATCCGGGAGGCGCGCCTGGCCCACCGGCCGCCGCTGCGGCTGGTGGACGTCGCCGGCGAGCGCCTGACGGCGGGGATGCTGAGCAAGATCGAGCGCGGCCGGGTCAGCGCCTCGCTCGGCACGCTGCGGTACCTCGCCGGGCGCCTCGGGGTGCCCCTGGCCAGCCTGTTCGTCTATCCAGGACGGGGGGACGGCCCCGGCGGCGTCGCCGGCGACCCGGCCGCGCACGCCGCCCTGGCCACCGCCCTCGGGGCGGCCCGGGCCGCCCTCTGGCTCGGCGACCCGGCCGACGCCGAGCGCCGCGCCGGGGCCGTCGCCGGGGCCCTCGGCCCGGACGGCCCCGCCGGACTCCGCGCCGCCGCCCTCGGCGCCGCCGCCGAGGCGGCCCTGGAGCGGGGCAGCGCGGAGAGCGCCACCCGGCGCCTGGCGGCGGCGAGCGAGGTGCTCGCCGCCGGCCCGGCGGACGCCGGCCCGACTCCCCGGGCCGGCGACGCCGGCGGCCGACCAGACCTCCCCCGCGGCGCCGTCGAGGCCCAGCTGGCCTGGGTGCTCGGGCTGCTCGAGCGCCGCCGGGGGCGCCTGGACGGGGCCGTCCGGGCCTGGACGGAGGGGATCGAGCGCCTCGGCGGTGGCGAGGACACCGCGGGGGGCGCCGGGGCCACCCTGCTGCGGGCCCGCCTGCTCCTCGAGCTGGGCGGCCTGCACGCCGTCGGCGGGACGCCCCAGACGGCCGGCAGCCTGATCCGGCGCGCCGCCCTCGCCCTGCGCTGGCTCCAGGACGCCGGCGCCGTCGCCCGGGCGGCGCTCCCCGCCCCGCTCGAGGCCGCAGCGCCCCCGGCCGGCCCGGCCGGGCCGGGCGCTCCCCCACCGCCCGTGGCCGAGACGGTGGTCGAGGTGCTGGCCGCCGTCGCCTTCGCCCGGCGCCTCGAGGAGCGAGCCCAGGGGGAGCTGACTCGCCTCGACCGGCCCCAGCTGCGCCGCGCCAGCGGCACCCCGGCGGACGTGCCCCACAGCCGGCACCTGCGGTAAGTCCGACGTCCCAGGTCCCAGGTCCCAGGTCGGTCGTGGGCAGACCATCCGGCCCGCCCGTCTCCCCGGCTCGACCTCGGACCTCGGACCTCGGACTTGCGACTTCGGACCTGGGACTACTCGTCGGTCAGCCCGACGCCCACCCGGTGCACCCGCCGCGCCGCGAGGCCGAGGGCGGCCGCGACCTCGTCCGGACGGCCCTGGCCCTGCGGCTCGGCGCGCAGGCGCATCCCCAGGGCCACCTCGCCGGGGGGCGCCCCGGCCGGATCGAGCCACAGGTCGAGGACGAGCGGACGCAGGTCGTAGCGCACCGTCTTCTGCTCCCGCCGGCGCTCCCGCGGCAGGCTGGCGCTGGCCAGCAGGGCGGCGATGCGGGCGGCGACCGCCTCAGGCGGTGGCGCAGGGCACGGCGCCGGCGGCGGCGGCAGGCGGTCGGCCGGGGCGCGCCAGGGCACCTCCGGCCGGTCCGGCCCGTCCGGCCCGTCCGGCTCCTCCGGCAGCGCCTCATCGGGCAGACCGGGCTGGTG
>DATLLM010000029.1:0-2105 GCA_035537855.1 Chloroflexota bacterium
CATGCTCCTGGGGCACTGGCTGGAGCTGCGCGCCGTCGGCAGCGCCCGGAGCGCCCTGAACGAGCTGGCCCGGCTCCTGCCGGACACGGCCGAGCGCGTCGCCGACGCCGCCACCGGACGCACGGACCGGGTACCGGTGACCGCGCTGCGCCCCGGCGACCTGGTGCTGGTGCGCCCCGGGGCGCGGATCCCGGCGGACGGGGCGGTCGAGGACGGCCGCAGCCAGGTGGACGAGAGCCTGCTCACCGGGGAGTCCCGGCCCGTAGACAAAGGGCCGGGCGACGCGGTCATCGCCGGGGCCGTCAACGCCGCCGGCAGCCTGCGGGTGCGGGTGACGCGCATCGGCGACGACACGGCCCTGGCCGGGATCATGCGCCTGGTGGCGGAGGCGCAGACCAGCCGGACCCGGGCGCAGGCCCTGGCCGACCGGGCGGCGTACTGGCTGACCCTGGTGGCCGTGGCCGTGGCCCTGCTGGCCCTGGTCGGCTGGACGCTCGCCGTGGGCTTCAACGACTTCACCCTGGAGCGGGTGGTGACGACCCTGGTGGTGGCCTGCCCCCACGCCCTCGGGCTGGCTATCCCCCTGGTGATCGCCATCTCCACCACCCTCTCCGCGCGCAACGGGATTCTGGTGCGCGACCGGCTCGCTTTGGAGCGGGCGCGACAGCTGGACGCCGTCGTCTTCGACAAGACCGGCACCCTCACCCGCGGCGAGCAGGGGCTCGTCGACCTCGCCGCCGACGACGCGGGGCCGGCGCCGGCCCTCGCCCTCGCGGCGGCCGTCGAGGGGGACAGCGAGCACCCCCTGGCCCGGGCGCTCGTCGCCGCCGCGCGCGAGCGGGGGCTGGACGTCCCCCAGGCCGAGGCGTTCGAGGCCCTGCCCGGGCGGGGCGTCCGGGCGACCGTCGCCGGACGGCGCTACGCCGTCGGCGGCCCGGCCCTGCTGACGGAGCGCGACCTGGACGTGCCACCCGAGCTGGAGGCGAAGGCGCGGGTCTGGGGCGAGCGCGGCCAGACGGTGGTCTACCTCGTCGAGACCGGCGAGCACCCGTCGGGTCTCGCGGCCGGCCGCGTGCTGGCCGCCTTCGCCCTGGCGGACGTGATCCGGCCGGAGAGCCGGGAGGCCGTCGCCGACCTCCAGCGCCAGGGGGTGCGGGTGGTGATGCTCACCGGGGACTCGGCGGCCGTCGCCCGCTGGGTGGCCGCCGAGCTGGGCATCGACGAGGTCCTCGCCCAGGTGCTCCCCCGGGATAAGAGCGCCAAGATCCGCGAGCTGCAGGCCCGCGGGCTGCGGGTGGCGATGGTGGGGGACGGGGTGAACGACGCCCCCGCCCTGGCCCAGGCGGACGTCGGGATCGCCATCGGGGCGGGCACGGACGTGGCCCGCGCCGCCGCCGGGATCGTGCTCGTGCGCAGCGACCCACGGGACGTGGCCGCCGTGACTCGGCTCAGCCGGGCCACCTACCGCAAGATGGTGCAGAACCTGGGCTGGGCGGTGGGCTACAACGTCATCGCCCTGCCCCTGGCGGCCGGGGCCTTCGCCTGGGCCGGGCTGGTGCTCCCGGCCTGGGCCGGGGCGGCGCTGATGTCCGCCAGCACCATCATCGTCGCCCTCAACGCCCAGACCCTGCGGGGCCTGCGCCTGCGCGCCGGCGAGGCCCCGCCCGCCGTGGCGGCCCACCGGCCGGCGACCGCGTGACGCGCGCCGCGCGGCCCGCTCGGGGGGAGGCGGCTACGCCTTCCGCCGGGGGCCGCGCGCCGCCGGGCGCCAGGCCTCGACCGCCAGCCAGAGGCTCCAGGCGAGGATCAGGAGGTAGCCCAGGAGCTGGGGGGCGGTGTTCGCCGCCGAGAAGCCCTCCGCCCCCAGCGCCCAGCCCTGCACGAGGTACGCCAGCCCGGAGGCCCCCATGAGGTAGCCGATCGCCTCGGGGACGCGCGCCGTCCGCACCACCGCGGCCCCGAGCAGGAGCAGCGCCAACCCGAAGACGAAACTCTGGTGGCTGCGGGTGCCCCACTCCAGCCAGCGCACCACCTCCGCGCTCGCGAAGCGCGCGGCCTTCTCCGTCGCCGGCGCCGCCGCCCAGGCGTCGACGGCGTGCTTGAGG
>DATLLM010000030.1:0-3358 GCA_035537855.1 Chloroflexota bacterium
CGAAGACCCACAGCGGCCCCAGCTGGCTCAGGGCGACGATCACCAGCACCAGGATAGCCGGGTGGAGGTCGGTCACCTGCCGCTCGACGCGCGAGCCGACGAAGGCGCCCACGAGGCGCTGCACGAGGAAGTAGAGGGCCAGCACGGCCAGCGCCGTCTCCGGGCCGGTGGCCAGGCCGACCGCGAACGCGATCGTCCCGCTCACCAGGGGGCCGAGCTGGGGCACCAGCTGGAACAGGGTGGCCACCACGGCCAGCACCACCGGGTAGCTCACCGGCAGGCCGAGGTAGGCCAGCGACGCCAGGCCGGCGTAGGTGAGCAGGCCGACCGCCAGGCTGACCGTGAGCTGGCCGCGGATGAACGTCCCGAAGGCACGGTCGACGATCCGCAGCACCGCCCTGACGTCCGGCTGCAGCCACTCCGGCAGGAGGCGGTAGAGCCCCTGCGACGCCCGGCGCTGGTCGCTCATCACCGAGAGCACCCAGGTGGGGATGACCAGCAGGCCGAGGAAGAAGCTGATCGCGCTGAACAGTCCGAGCAGGCCGGCGATGGTCAGCTCGACCGCCCGGCTGAGGGCCAGCTCCGCGTTCGTGCGCACGGTCGCCGTGGCCTGGGCCCAGGTGTCGCGGATGACCTGCTGCGTCGGCGGGGGCAGCGTCCCGATGGTCGAGCGCAGCTCCTCGATGGAGTCCCGCAGCTCGTCCAGGCTGGGCAGGGCCTGGTACAGCTTGAAGAGCTGCTCGGCCAGGGGCGGGATGAGCACGGCCACGGAGAGCGCGAGCAGGGCGATCACGCCGGTCATCGTCAGCAGCGCCGCCAGGGGGCGCGGAATCACCCGGTCGAGGGCGTTGACGATGGGCAGCACGGCGTACCCCACCACCCCGCCGACGACGAAGGGGAGCAGCGCCGGCCAGGAGGACGTCGCCAGCCACCAGACGGCGTAGACGGCCAGGGCGATCAGCAGCAGGCGCAGCACGTCCCGCGGGGTGACGCTGCGCAGGTAGAGCCCCAGGCGGCGCCACTGCTCGCCGGCCCGGCGGACGCGGGCCTGGAGCCGGGCGTCGCCGGCGGCGACGGCGTCTGCGCCGCCGGGGAACGGCCGGCGGCACCGGCGGCGGCGCCGCCGGCCCCGTTCTCGGGCCACACCCGCACCGGTTCCATCCACTCCTCCCCGGCGCGTCGTGGCCCGGCTGCCTCGTGCCGGTCACCGGGGGCGGTCGCCCGCCCCCGGCGGCCGTCCTAGGCCTGCCCGAACGCGTCCTTCAGCTTCGCTTCCTGCTCGGCGGTGAGCGAAGAGTGGATCACCTCGGGGTGGTACTGCTTGAGGGCCTCGATCACCCGGTCCGGCGTCGCCTCCCGGATGAGCAGGAACAGGGCCGACTGGCCCGGCTGGATGGAGCTGCCCACCTGTTTGATGAAGTCGTCGTCGATCCCGATGTCCTCGAACTTGCCCCCCAGGGCCCCGCCGAGGGCCCCGGCGGCCAGGCCCAGGAAGGGCATGAAGAACAGCAGCCCGATCAGCATGCCCCAGAAGGCCCCGCCCAGGGCACCGGCCCCCACCAGGCTGGTGGCCTGCTTCACCTTGGGCTTGCCGTCCGCCTGACGGGTGACCGTGGCGGCGTCCTCCAGGGTGATCAGGTTCTGCTTCTGGAGCGCCCCGACCTCACCCAGGACCTCCTGGGCCGTCCCTTCTTTGTCGAACTTCAATACGACCAGCTGACTCATGCGGACATCCTTTCCGTTTCGGACAGCGCCCATTCTCGCCGCCGAGTGCTCAGGATTTGCTCACGCCGGCCGGCGCCGCCGCCTCCGGGGGGCCGCCCGGATGGGGCGGCATCGCCGGGGGCAGGACGCTCACGTCGCCCCCGGTGATGATCGGGATCACCGTCTCCAGGGTCAGATCGATGCGCGGCCAGCCGTCGGGCAGCGGCTCGGGCCCGAAGTAGCCGCCCGAGCCGTTGTGGGCCGTCGGCCCCATCGCCACCCGGGTGATCTTGCCTTCCTGCCGCGCCCGGTTCCAGGCCGACTTGGCGGCCAGCGGCCAGCGCCCGAAGAAGGCCAGGTCGCCGAGCTTCTGGATGGGGTCCTTGGTGCCCCACAGGTGGTAGAGGTGCTGCACGTGCAGGCAGCTGGCCTCGCTGGACATCACCCCGCCGACCGAGATCACCGTCACCGGCGCCCCCAGCATGCCCTTGAGGAAGGCGGCGAGCCCGAGGGAGACCTGCGCCCCGCCGCTGTAGCCGATCAGGACGATGCCCCGCCCGCTGCCCCGCCGGTAGCCGTAGGCGAGCAGGGCGTCGCGCACGTTCTCCGCCTGCCCCAGGTTGAAGAAGGGGCCGTAGCGGTGGTCGACGGAGACCGTCACCTGGAACAGGTTGCGCAGGTTGATCAGGGCCCCGATGGGGGCGTACTGGTTGCCCCGCACCGTCTTCTCGATCGAGCTCCACATGCCGCTGATCCGGCGCCGCTGGGCGGTGGTCTCGATGTCCGCGCTCGTCACCGAGTAGGCGAACAGGTCGTCGATCACGGCGGCCGTCGGCAGGCGCTCCCGCAAGCGGCGCAGGAACTCCGTCTCCTCCGGGTAGTGCCAGCGCCCGGACGGGTCGCCGATCCCGGAGAAGAACACCACGTAGTGGTCCGGGTCGG
The DNA here is from genome assembly GCA_035537855.1 of Chloroflexota bacterium. Classification (GTDB taxonomy): domain Bacteria; phylum Chloroflexota; class UBA11872; order UBA12225; family UBA12225; genus DATLLM01. The sequence continues at coordinate 2,647 of DATLLM010000030.1, forward strand.
CCGCGGCGGCGTCCCCCGCGGTGGCCCCCGTGTCCGCCAGCCGCCGCTCTTAGGTCCGGCGCTGGCGCCAGCCGGCGTACCAGCCGAGCGCCTCCAGGGGCGCCAGCATGGCCATGAAGAGCACGGCCAGCCGGGCGATCCCCAGCAGCGTCAGCAGATCCGAGAGCACGGCCCCGATCATCGCCCGGTCCCGCCTGCCGCCGGGCCGGCGCCGGTTCCGGCACCCCCCGTCCCGCTGGCGCCCCCCGGCGTGCCCGGTCCGTCCGGTCTGGCCGGCGCGGTCTGGGTGCCTTGCCGACCCTGCGGGGCCCGCGGGCTCCCCAGCAGCTCGTCGACGATCGCCCCGGCCGACGCGAAGTCCTCCCGCCCCGAGGCCGTGCGCCACATCCACGCCCGCACCCCCGCCAGGGGCCGCTCCAGCAGCCCGGCGACGAAGGCCTGCAGCAGCCACCCCAGTCCGGCGGCGAAGAAGGCCGCGAGCACGGGCACGTCCAGCATGACCCGCAGCCCGGCGACGACGACGATCAGGGAGTAGGCGTCGAGGACGCGGCGCAGGGACATCCCGATGTAGGGAATCATGATGAAGAAGCCGAACAGCTGCGGCGCCTGGCCGAAGCAGACCGCCAGGAAGATGGTGTCCAGCGGCAGGGCGTAGCGCGGCGAGATCACGCCGACCACCCAGATGGCCACCGTCCACAGCAGCAGGCGGGCC
>DATLLM010000031.1:0-9267 GCA_035537855.1 Chloroflexota bacterium
TCCTGGACGTCCTCGAGCAGTGCGCCCGGCAGCTGTTCATCCCCCTCTGCGTCGGCGGCGGCGGCGAGCGCGTCCGGCAGGGTGATCTTGCCGGCGTAGAGGGCGCTGCCGATGATCGCGCCCTCGAGTCCCAGGGTGGCCAGGCGCCCGACCTGCGCCGCGGTGGTCACCCCGCCGGCGGCGATGATCCGGGCCGGGACGGCGCCGGCCAGCTCGGCCAGGGTCTCGAAGTTCGGCTCGGTGAGCGTGCTGTCCCGGTTGATGTCCGTGTAGATCAGGCGCACGGCGCCGAGGTCGACCATCTCCCGGGCGAGATCGACGGCCCGCTTTCCGGAGGCCGCCGTCCAGCCCCGGGTGGCGACGACGCCGCCGCGGGCGTCGATGGAGACGACGACCGCGCCGGCGCCGAACGCGGCGACCGCCTCGGCAACCAGCGCCGGGCGCTCGACGGCCGCCGTGCCGAAGACGACGCGGCTGGCGCCCGCGTCCAGCGCGGCGCGGGCCGCCTCGAGCGTGCGGATGCCGCCGCCGAGCTGCAGGCGCACGTCCGAGCGGGCCGCGACGGCGGCGATGCCGCGCACCGCCTCCCGGTTGGCCGGCGACCCGTCGCGCGAGCCGTCGAGGTCCACGCAGTGAATCCAGCGCGTGCCGTCCCGCACGAAGCGCTCGGCCACGCCCTCGGCCGTCTCCTCGTAGACGGTCTCCCGGGCGTAGTCGCCCTGGAAGAGGTCGACGACCCGGCCGCCCCTGAGGTCGATGGAGGGCAGGATCTCCATGGCCGGCGTGCCCATCCCCATCAGGCGCGCAGGGCGCTCGCCGGCGCGGCGGCCGGCGCTTCGCGCACGAGGCGCCCGAAGTTGGCGTAGAGGCGCAGCCCGTTGGGGCCGCTCTTCTCGGGGTGGAACTGGGTGGCCACCAGCCGGTCGCGGATCACGACGCTGGGGAAAGCGAGGCCGTAGTCCGTCTCTGCGGCGACGACCTCGCGCGCCGCCGGATCGACGTAATACGAGTGGACGAAGTAGAAGTTGGCGTTATCCGGGACGCCCTCGAAGAAGGGGTGCGGGCGCACCTGGCGGACCTGGTTCCAGCCCATGTGCGGCACGCGCAGGCCGGCGGGGAAGCGGCGCACCGTGCCGGGGATGACGTCCAGGCAGCGATGGGCGCCGCCCTCCTCGCTCAGGGTGAAGAGCGCCTGCAGGCCCATGCAGACGCCGAAGAAGGGGGTGCCCCGCTCGATGACCTCTTTGACCACCTCGACCAGGTGGCGGTTCTCGAGGTTGAGCATGGTGTCCGCGGCGGCGCCGACGCCCGGCAGGATCACCCCGGCGGCGGCGCGGATGGCCTCAGGGTCGTCCGTGACCACGGGCTCGAGCCCGACGTGCTCGGCCGCGTGGGTCACGCTGCGCAGGTTGCCCGCGCCGTAGTCGACGATCGCGATGGTCATGTCTGGTTGCGACTCGCTCAGCGGGCCAAGGGTAACAGGGTCTGGGTGACGATGCTGCCCATGACCTGGAGGAGGATCATGGCCACGAAGGGGGAGAGGTCGAGCATGCCCATGCTGGGCAGGACGCGGCGCAGCGGGGCGAGCACCGGCTCGGTGATGTCCCGCAGGAAGCGCATGATGACGTTATCGCTCCCCGGGGGCACGAACCAGGAGAAGATGGCGCGCAGGAAGATGGCTGCGGTGAGGGCGTAGACCAGCAGGTTGACGAACCTGATGGCCATCTCGAAGACGTTTGGCATGTTCCTCAGGCCTCTCGGGCACTCGGGCACTCCGGCGCTCGCGGGCGACCGGCTCTCCGGGCGCCCAGGTGGTGACGCTACGTGGCGGGCGCCGCCGGCCGGTCGCCGAAGATGGCCCGGCCGACGCGGACGAGCGTCGCCCCCTCCTCGACGGCGACGGGGTAATCGTGAGACATCCCCATCGACAGGTGGCGCCAGGGGTGGCCGGCGCGCCGCAGCTCCGGCTCGAGCTCGCCGAACAGGGAGGCCAGGCGGCGGAACGTGGGCCGGGCGGCCTCGGGGTCGTCCACCACCGGGGCGATGCACATCAGCCCGTCCAGGACCAGTCCGTCCGCCGCGGCGAGCGTGCGCGCGGCGGCGCCCAGCTCGGCGGCGCCGAGCCCGAACTGGGTCTCCTTCTCCGCCAGGTTGACCTGCAGGAGGACGGCGCTGCGCTTGCCGGCGCGCGCCGCCCGCCCGGCGACGGCCAGCCCCAGATCCACCCGATCGATGCTGTGGATCAGGCCGAACAGCTCGAGGGCCTTGTTGATCTTGTTGCGCTGGAGGTGACCGATCAGGTGCCAGCGGGCGTCCGCGGACACCAGCGGCACCTTGGTCTCCGCTTCCTGGACGCGGTTCTCGCCGAGATCGGTGACGCCGCCGGCCAGCGCCTCGCGGATGCGCTCGACGGGGAACGTCTTGGAGACGGCCACGAGCGTCACGGCAGACGGGTCGCGCCCGGCCCGGCGGGCGGCGCCCGCGATGCGGTCCGTGACGGCCGCCAGCCGGGAGGCGATGTCCGGCGCGCTTCCGGCGACGGCGGTGTCCACGGTGGCGGTCCCTCCCTCCAGATTCTAGCATCCGGGCCCCGGCGGCCCTACTCCAACTACAAGCGCGGCGGTCGGAATCTTTCCGCCGCGCAGACGCCGGGGACGCCCCCGGCCCGGTCGGGCCCCGCCGGGCGGCAGCGGGCGGCGCCGGCTAGGGCCGGGTCGCGCAGAGCCGGGCGGCGAGGACGGCGGACTGGATCATCGACGCCGGGCGGGCGACGCCCTGGCCGGCGATGTCGAAGGCCGTGCCGTGGTCGACGGAGGTGCGCACGATGGGCAGGCCGAGGCTGATGTTCACCCCCTCGTCGAAGCCGATCATCTTGATCGGGATGTGCCCCTGGTCGTGGTACATGGCCACGACGCAGTCGAACTGCCCGCGGTAGGCTCGGGCGAAGACGGTGTCCGGGGGCCAGGGCCCGCTGACGTCCCGGCCGCGCTCGCGGGCCGCGGCGACGGCCGGGGCGATCGTCGTGCGCTCCTGCTCGCCGAACAGCCCGCCCTCGCCGGCGTGGGGATTCAGCCCGGCGACGGCGACGCGCGGGGCGGAGACGCCGAAGCGGCGGGTGGTCTCCCAGGCGAGGTCGAAGACGGTCGCCAGCCGCTCCGGGGTCACCAGCCCCGGCACCCGCTCCAGGGCGACGTGGGTGGTGACGTGGACGACCCGCAGCACGCCCTGGGCGTTCTCGGTCACCAGCATCATGGCCGCCTCGCGCGCGCCGGTGCGCTCCGCGAGCAGCTCGGTGTGCCCGGCGTAGCGGTAGCCGGCCAGGTTCATCGCCTCTTTGTTGATCGGGGCGGTCACGATCCCGGCGGCTTCGCCGGACAGGGCCATGTCGATCGCCCGCAGGACGTAGGCGATCGACGCCCGGCCGGCGTCCGGCGAGACCCGCCCCAGCGGCAGCGCGACCAGATCGGGCCGGCCGGGCTCGCCGGCCAGGGGGTCGACGACGGGTACGTCCGGCGCCACCCCGCAGCGGGCGGCGGCGCGGGCGAGCACGGCCGCGTCGCCGACCACGACCGGCCGGCAGACGCGGCGCACCTCGGGCGCGCAGACCGCCCGGGCGACGACCTCCGGGCCGACCCCCACCGGATCGCCCATGGTGAGTGCGAGCAGCGGCAGCATCGCCGGTTGTTGTCCCTACCCCAGAGTGGCTCGGCGTCGCGCTCGTCCCGCCGGGGCCGCGGATTCGCTCGTCGCCACACTGTAGAATGCGGAGCCAGTATGCCCGAAGCCGAAGCCGAATCGCTTGGCGCCATCCGCCAGGAAATCGACGCCATCGATCGCGACCTGATCGCCCTCCTCAACCGGCGGGCGACGGCCTCGGTCGAGGTCGCCCGCATCAAGCGCGGCGGCGACGTCAGCACCTACGTCCCCAGCCGGGAGCAGGAGGTGCTGAACAACGTCCTGGCGGCCAACGCCGGGCCCCTGACCGAGGAGCACGTGCGGGCCATCTGGTCGGAGATCTTCTCCACCTCGCGCCACCTGCAACGGCCGCTGCGGGTGGCCTACTTCGGGCCCCAGGGCACCTACACCCACCAGGCGGCCGAGGCGGCGGCGCAGGTGCGCTTCGGCTCGTTCGTGGAGTACATCCCGCTGCGCACGGTCGAGGACGTCTTCAACGCCACCGAGCGGGGCAACGCCGACTACGGGGTCGTCCCGGTGGAGAACTCGACCGAGGGCTCGGTCGGGCAGACGCTCGATCTGTTCATGGACTCGTCGCTGAAGATCTGCGCCGAGATCCTGCTGCGGATCAACCACCACCTGATCGGCAAGGGGCCGCTCGAGGCGGTGGAGAAGGTCTACTCGCACCCGCAGGCGCTCGGCCAGTGCCGGCGCTGGCTCTCGACGCACCTGCCCAGGGCCGAGCTGGTGGAGGCCACCTCGACGTCGGCGGCGGTGCGCATGGCCGCCGGGGAGTCCGGGGTGGCGGCGATCGGCTCGGAAGAGGCGGCCGTGCGCTACGGCGTGCCGGTGCTCGCCCGGGCCATTCAGGACCAGGCCCACAACACCACCCGCTTCCTGCTCATCGGGCAGAGCATCGGGCGGCCCAGCGGACGGGACAAGACGTCCATCCTGTTCTCCGTGCGCGACCGGGTCGGCGCCCTGCACGACGTGCTCTCCGTCTTCGCCCGGAGGGGCATCAACCTCACCCGGATCGAGTCGCGTCCCTCCCGGCGGCAGCCCTGGGAGTACGTCTTCTTCGTCGACTTCGCCGGGCACCCGGACGAGCCGAACGCCGCGGAGGCGCTGGTGGAGATGCACGAGGCCTGCACCACGGTCAAGGTGCTCGGCGCCTGGCCGGTCGAGCGCCGCGTCGACGGCGAGCCGCGGGCGTCCAAGTAGCCGGGGACGGGGATGCGCCGGCGACTGCGAGTCAGCCCGGGCCGCTTCAAGCGCTACGTCCGCCGGGCGCTGGGCGCCCTGCCGCCGCACTTCCGCTCGGCGGCGGACAACGTGGTGGTGGTCGTCGAGGCCTACCCCGAAGCCGCGGACTACGGGCCGGAGGCGGAGCGGGCCGAGCGGGCCGAGCGGGGCCCGCTGTTCGGGGTCTACCGCGGCGTGCCGCTGCCCCTGCGGCCGGCGGCGCCCAACCTGAGCGCGCCGGACGTGATCGCCGTCTTCCGCCGTCCTCTGCTGGCCGCCTGCCGCACGCGGCGCCGGCTGAGAGAGGAGGTCCGGCTCACCGTGCTGCACGAGATGGGGCACTACTTCGGTCTGGAAGAGGCCGCCGTCGAGCACCTCTGACCCCGGCTCCGCGCGCCCGGCCGCCGCCGGGCACGGAGTAGAGTTGGGGGGATGAGACGGCGCGTCCTTCGCCCCCTCGCCGTCGCCGGCGGCGTGACGGTGCTGGCCCTCCTGTTCGGCGGCGGTCTGCTCTCCCTCTACGTCGACTTCCTCTGGTTCCGCTCCCTCGGCTACGGCGGCCCGTACCTGACCGTCCTCACCGCCCGGCTGGCCCTCTTCGCCCTCGGCGCGGCCCTGCTGCTGCTCCTCTTCCTGCCCAACGCGCTCGGCGCCCGGCGCGCCGCCCGGCGCATCGCCCGCGGCCCGGTGACCCGGGTGGTCAGCGCCGGCGCCCCCTGGGAGGATCGCGGGCCGCGCCCGTTCGGCGATCTGGCCGACTTCGTCGGGGGGCCGGAGGCGGCCCGGGACGTGACGCTGCGGCTGGGCGCCGGCCCCCTCGTCTGGACCGGGCTCGCCCTGGCGGCGCTCTTCGGGCTGGCGGCCGCCGGGGCCTGGGAGACGGCGCTGCGCGGGCTGCACGGGACGCCGTTCGGCGCGCGCGACCCGGTGTTCGGGCACGACGTGGGCTTCTACGTCTTCGTCCTCCCCCTGCTGCAGGCCGCCCTCGGCTGGCTGCAGTGGGCCCTGGCGATGACTCTCCTGGTCTGCGCCGGCCTCTACGGCCTGGCCCTCTACGCGGCCGTCCCCGGACCGGCCGCCTTCTGGCGCTTCCTGCGCGACCGGGCGCGGCCGGCGCGCAGCCACCTGCTCGCGCTCTGCGCCGCGCTGCTGGCGCTCGTCGCCGCCGGGATCTGGCTGGACGGGTTCGGCTTCCTCGTCGCCCGCCACGGGCGGGTGGTGGGGGCCAACTACACCGACCTGCACGCCCGCCTGCCGGCCACCTACGCCCTGGCGGCGAGCGTCGGACTGGTGGCCCTGCTGACCCTGGCCGCCGTCTGGCGCCGCTCCCTGACCCTGCCCCTGGGCGGCGCCGTGCTGGCCCTGGTGGTGCTGCTCCTCGGGCGCGGCGCGCTGCCGGCGCTCGTGCAGCGCCTCCAGGTGGACCCGGCGGAGGTGACCCAGGAGCGGCCCTACATCGCCGAGAACATCGGCGCCACCCGGCGGGCGTTCGGCGTCGACACGATGGCCGAGCAGCCCTTCCCGGCGAACGACGCGGTCACCCTGGACGAGATCAAGGACAACGCCGGCACCCTGGCCAACATCCGGTTGTGGGACTACCGCCCGCTGCGGGACAGCTACAACCAGCTGCAGTCCATCCGCCCCTACTACACCTTCGGCGACGTGGACATCGACCGCTACACCCTGGACGGTGGCTACCGCCAGGTGATGCTCGCCGCCCGGGAGCTCGCGCCGGAGCGCCTCGGGGCGCAGGCCCAGAACTGGATCAACCAGCGCCTCCAGTTCACCCACGGCTACGGCCTGGTGATGAGCCCGGTGAACCAGGTCGCCCAGGAGGGGCAGCCGATTCTGCTGGTCAAGGACGTGCCCCCCAACGGTCCCCTGCCGATCGACCGCCCCGAGGTCTACTTCGGCGAGAACACCTCCGGCTACGTCGTGGTCGCCTCGCGCGTCAAGGAGTTCGACTACCCCAGCGGCGACCAGAACGTCTTCGTCGACTACGCCGGCACGGCCGGCGTGCCCCTCGGCCCGATCTGGCAGCGGGCGGCGCTCGCCCTGAGCTTCGGCGACTTCAACCTGCTGATCTCCTCCTACCTGGACGGGGACAGCCGCGTCCTGTTCCGGCGCCAGATCGCCGAACGGGTGCAGCGCCTGGCCCCGTACCTCAAGCTGGACCGCGACCCGTACCTGGTGGTGGCGGACGGGAAGCTGTCCTGGGTGGTCGACGCCTACACCACCACGGACGCCTTCCCCTACGCCCAGTTCGTCCAGGAGAGCGTCCCCCTGACCGGGGCGGCCCAGCCGGCGGACGGCTCGCCCGCGATCAGCCGGCAGGTGACCTACAACTACATCCGCAACAGCGTCAAGGTGGTGGTCGGGGCCTACGACGGGGCGGTCACCTTCTACGTCGCCGACCCGGCCGACCCGCTGATCCGCACCTACGCGGCGATCTTCCCCCAGCAGTTCCGGCCGCTGGAGACGCTGCCGCCGGCGCTGCGCCCCCACCTGCGCTACCCGGAGGACCTGTTCCGCAGCCAGGCCCAGATCCTGCGCAGCTACCACGTCCAGGACGTGCAGGTCTTCTACAACGGCGAGGACGTCTGGAACACGCCGTTCGAATCGGTCACCGGACAGCGCTCGCCGGGCAGCGGCGGCGTCGCCGCCGGACAGGGCCAGGCGACGCTGGCGCCGGCCACGACGACGCAGCGGGCGCCGGTCGAGCCCTACTACGTGACCATGCGCTTGCCGGGCGAGGCGCGGGAGGAGTTCCTGCTGATGGTGCCCTTCACCCCGGCCTCGCGGGACAACATGATCGCCTGGCTGGCGGCGCGCTGCGACGGACCCAACTACGGCCAGCTGGTGCTGTTCAAGTTCCCCAAAGACCGCCTGATCTTCGGCCCGGCGCAGATCGACGCCCGCATCGACCAGGATCCGACCATCTCCTCCCAGCTCACCCTGTGGAACCAGCAGGGGTCGAGCGTGCTGCGGGGCAACCTGCTGGTCATCCCCGTCGGGGGGTCGACCCTCTACGTCGAGCCGATCTACCTGCAGGCGGTGGCCAGCCGGCTGCCCGAGCTGCGCCGGGTGGTGCTGGCCACGGGCAACCGGCTGGTGATGGAGCCGACTCTCGAGCAGGCCCTTGCCCGGCTCTACGGCGTGGAGATCGCCCCCGCCGGCGGGGGGCCGGGCGCGCCGCCCGGGGGGGCGGCGCCGCCGCCGGCCGGCCCGGCGGTGCCGGCGGACGTGAGCGCGGCCGCGCGGGAGGCGCGGGCCGCCTACCAGCGGGCGCTCGACGCCCTGCGCGGCGGCGACTTCGCCGGCTTCGGGGACGAGCTGCGCCAGCTCGACGACCGCCTGCGCCGGCTGGAAGGGGCCACCGGGGCGGCGCCCGGAGACGCCCCGGGGGCGGCACCCGGGGACGCCGTTAGCCGCTCCGGCTCATAATCTGCATCGCGCAGTTATTGAGTGCAATCTCAGAGATATTGACTTGTGGAGCAACGACGTTTATGCTGAAGGGGAAATCGAACGGACGGAGGCCTGTGAGATGGCTGAAGAGCGGATGCGCGTGCTGGACATGGTGCGCGAAGGCAAGATCACCGTCGAGGAGGGGGCCCGCCTGCTCGAGGCCTTGAGGGCGGACGGCGCCGCCGGCGGCGCGAAGCCGGCCGGGGGCGGCGGCCCGGCCCCGGCCTGGGGCGACGACCCGGTGTCCTCGATCGCCACCGCCGTGAGCGAGCTGCTGCAGCGCAGCGGGCTGGGCAACCTCGGCAACTGGAGCGGCCGGGGCGGCTGGACCGGCGGGCCCTTGCAGGGCGCCGAGCGGCGGCGCCAGCGCCAGGCGGACGGCTGGGAGGAGGTGCCCCTCTCCGAGGGCGACCACGGGGCCTTCGACCTGCCGGACGCCGCCCGCCTCACGGTAGAGACCGAAGGCGGCGCGATCGAGGCCACGGCCTCCGAAGGGGGCCAGGTGCGCCTGACTCTGGAGGGCGAGAACCCCTCCGGCTACGCCGTCTACGCCGTCCGCAAGGGCGACGAGGTGGTGCTCTGCTCGTACCGCACCGAGCTCATCGCCCGGATGCCCCGGCTGGCGGTGGCCGTGCCGCAGTCGGCCACCCGCCTGGCGCTGAAGACCTCCGGCGGTGGCCTGCGGGCGACCGGCTTCGCCTGCCCGGTCAACCTGCACACCAGCGGCGGCGGGATCAAGGTCCGGGAGCAGGGCGCCGGCGCCGTCGAGGCCCACACCAGCGGCGGCGGCATCGCCGTCGACGGCAGCCCGGACCGCCTCGACCTGCACACCAGCGGCGGCGGCATCGACTTCAAGGGCCAGACCGGCGCGTTGCAGGCCAAGAC
>DATLLM010000032.1:0-9751 GCA_035537855.1 Chloroflexota bacterium
TCCGCCCCCACCGCCAGCTCCAGCTCCAGATTCTTCCCCGTGAAGTCCGCGATCGGGCTGATCTCCGCGAACAGCTCCCGCAGCCCCTCCCGCCGGAACCACGCGAAGCTCCGCAGCTGCACCTCGATCAGGTGCGGCATCGGCAGTCGCTCTCCCTCAACCACGTCAGCGCTCCTCTCTCTCCGCGCCCGCGCAGGCGGCCGGAACCGGCCAGGGGCGAGTCGCGGGAAGCGCTATCCTAGTGTCGGACAGACACGTTCTCAATTACGCAACAGTATTGATTCTCTTAACTGTTTGCGGTATGCTTCTTGTAGGTCGAGGGGGAGATCGGCGGGGAGACGGCGGGGCTCAGGCTCAGTCTCCGCCACCGGCCAGCAGCGCCGCCCAGCCCCCCTCCCCGCCGGCGCTCTCCTCCAGGTAGCGGGTGCGCAGGGAGGGGAAGGCGGCGCCCAGCTCCCCCGGCTGCAGGTAGTAGTCCGGGCGGCCCGGTCGCTGCGGCGTGGAGAGCAGCGTCTCCAGGTAGAGCAGGCCGCCGGGGGCGACGGCGGCGGCGAGGGCGGGCAGCAGGCGCCGGTCGAGGAAGTAGCTGTCCACCACCAGGCGGTACGCGCCCGGAGGCAGCCGGACGGCCGCGCCCGCTCCCGCGCCCGCGCCCGCGGGGGCTTCGACGTCGTCGAGGTCGACACGGCGGGTCCGGATGCGCTCGCCGAGCCCGGCGGCGGCCGCCGCCGCCGTCAGCCGCGCCAGGGCGACGTCGCTGATGTCCCAGGCGTCGACCGTGTAGCCCAGCCCGGCCAGGTAGAGGCTGTTGCGCCCCGGGCCGCAGGCCAGGTCGAGCGCCAGCGGGGGGCCCCGCTGCGGGTCGCCGGGCGCCGGCGCCGGCGCCAGCGCCAGCGCCCGGCGGAGGAGCGCCTCCTGGGCCACCAGGCGGGGCAGGGGCGGGCCGGCCGCCCGCTCCCCCTCGGCGGCGAAGCGCTCGTTCCAGCGCCGGCGGTCGGCCGCGGCCACTAGACCTCCCCCAGACTCGCCTCGAGGGGCGCCCCCGGCGCCGGCGGCGCCCCTCCCAGCCGCTGGCTCGAGCGGGCGAAGAGGAGCACCATGGCGAGCCCGGCCAGGGCCACCAGGAAGAGTCCGAGGTAGACCGCGTGCAACGACCCGGCGAGGGCGGTCGAGAGGGCCTGCACCATTTCCGCCGGGAGGGCCGCCCGGGTGACCGGATTCAGCACCGCGCTGACCAGGTCCTCGGCCGTGCCGCCGGAGGGGAGCGCGGGCAGGTCCGGCAGGGTCGCCGCCAGCCGGGCGTTGAGCAGGGCGCCGAGCAAGGCGACGCCGAGCGAGCCGGCGATGGTGCGGGAGAACTGGGTCGAGGAGGTCACCGCCCCGCGCAGGTTCCAGGGGACGGCCGACTGGGGGGCGAGCAGGAAGGCCGGGCTGGCGATCCCCAGGCCGGCCCCGGTGATCGCCATCGGGGCGGCGATGGCCAGCAGGGGCGTCCCGGCCCCGATCAGCAGCAGGGGGGCCGTGCCCAGGGCGATCAGGCCGGTGCCCAGGATGGCCGTGGTGCGGAACCCGGCCCGCAGGTAGAGCCGGCCGGAGAGCAGGGCCGCGAGCGACCAGCCGACGAGCAGGGGGGTGAGGACGGCGCTGGCGCCGGCCGCCGATGCCCCCTGCACCCCCTGGGCGAACAGGGGCAGGTAGGAGGTCAGCCCGTACAGGGTCACCCCGATGAGCATGTTGCCGACGTTGGAGACGGCGACCACGCGCAGGCGGAAGGCGCTGAACGGCAGCACCGGATCGGGCGCCCGGCGCTCGACGTAAGCGAACAGGCCGAGCAGCAGCACCGCAACGGCCACCAGCGCGGCGAAGGCGAGCGAGTCCAGGGGGATGGCCCGCCCGCCCTCCAGCAGGGCGAGCAGGGCCGCCATCAGGCCCAGGGTCAGGGTGATCGCCCCGGCGTAGTCGACCGCCACCCGGCGGGGGTGCACCCGCTCCTTGAGGAACACGGCCAGCAGGGCGAGCGCGGCCAGGCAGACGGGGACGTTCACCCAGAACACCCAGCGCCAGGAGATGGCCTCGGTGATGAAGGCCCCGGCGGCCGGCCCGGTGAGGCTGAGCACGCCCCACACCGAGGCGGTCAGGGGCTGCACCCGGGCCCGGTCGCGCAGGGAGTAGATGTCGCTCAGCACGGTGAGGGTCAGGGGCAGCACCGCCCCGGCGCCCAGCCCCTGCAGGGCCCTGAAGGCGACCAGCTGCACCATGCTGCCGCTGGCCCCGCAGAGCAGCGTCCCCAGCAGGAAGATGGAGAGCCCGATCAGGAACAGGGGCTTCCGCCCGTAGACGTCGGCCAGCTTGCCGTAGACCGGCACGGAGGTGGTCGAGGTGAGCAGGTAGACGGAGAAGACCCAGGGGTAGAGGGCCAGCCCCTGCAGCTCGCCGACGACCGAGGGGAGGGCGGTGGTCACCACCGTCCCCTCCAGGGCGACCACCCCCATGCAGATCATCAGGGTGGCGGTCAGCAGCTGGCGCTGCCGTCCCGGGCGGACGAGCGAGTCGGTGCCCTCCTCCGCCGGGGGCGCCGCCGGCCGGCCCGGCGCCGCCGCGTCCCCGGCCGGCCCGGGCGCCACCGTCCGCCGCGGCCCGTCCTGCGCCACGGCCGTCCCACGTTCAGCCACGCCTGCGCTGCCCCCTTCTGCGCCGCTCGCCCCTTGACCATACCGTGCCCCGCCACCGTCCCCGCCACCGTCTCGGGCCGGGGGCTAACCGGCGGCGCCGACCTCGCGGCGGAGCAGGCCGGCGAAGGCCCGCGCCGCCGCCGGGAAGGCCCGGTCGGTGCGCCGGGCGAGGGCCAGGGTGCGCCGCAGCAGGGGGTCGGCCAGCGGGACGCCGACCGGGGCGTCCGCGCCGCGCCCCTCGAGCACGGTCTGGGGCAGGATGGCCACCCCCAGCCCTGAGGCGACGAAGCGCAGCACGCTGTCCATCTCCCCGCCGTCGAGCGAGACGCGGGGCTCGAAGCCGGCCCGGTGGCAGGCGGCCAGCGTCTGGTCGCGCAGGTCGTAGACCCCCTCCCGGAGCATGACGAAGGGCTCGTCGCGGAGCGCGGCCGGGTCGACGGCGGCGCCGCCGGCCAGGCGATGGCCGGCGGGCAGGGCCAGCAGCAGGCGCTCCTCGAGCAGGGGCTCGGTGGTCAGGGCCGGGTGGTGCACCGGCTGGATCACCACCGCCACGTCCAGCTCGCCCTCCACCAGGCGGCGCACCAGGGAGAGGGAGCCCTCCTGGCGGAAGACGAGGGCGATCCCCGGGTAGCGCGCCCTGAACGCGCCGAGCACGGCGGGGAAGACGTGCGTGCCCACGCTGGGCGGCGCGCCCAGGCGCAGCGTCCCCCGGCGCAGCGCGGAGAGCTCCTGCACCTCCGCCCGCCCCTCGGCCAGCTGCTGCAGCACCGCCCGCGCCCGGGGCAGGAAGAGGCGCCCGGCCTCGGTCAGCTCGGCCCCCCGCCGGGTGCGCTGGAAGAGGGGGGCGCCCAGCTCCGCCTCCAGCTTGCGGATCTGCTGGCTGACGGAGGGCTGGGCGACGTTCAGCTCCCGGGCGGCGCGGGTGAAGTGCTGCTGCCGGGCCACCGCCTCGAAGTAGGCCAGCTGGTGCAGTTCCATAGGCTATGTCTATCAGAAACAGACCTATCATGTCTTTGACGAATGGCCGGGCGGCGGGTACAAGTGGGGTATGAACCGCACCGCCGGCACCGCCCACACCGCACGCACCCACCGCACCGCCGTCTGCAACGTCCTGGTGATCGGCACCGGGGCGGCCGGGCTGCGGGCGGCGATCGCCGCCCACGAGGCCGGCGCCCAGGTGATCGTCGTCGGCAAGCGCCTGCGCAAGGACGCCCACACCGTCCTGGCCGCCGGGGGGATCAACGCCGCCCTGGGCAGCGTCGATCCCCAGGACTCCTGGCAGCAGCACTTCGCCGACACGGTGGCCGAGGGCTACTTCCTGGGCCGGCCGCGGCAGGTGGAGCTGATGGCCCGGGAGGCGCCGCCGGCCGTGCTGGAGCTGGCGGCGTGGGGCTGCCCCTTCGCCCGCACGCCGCAGGGCGCGCTCGACCAGCGCTTCTTCGGCGCCCACACCTACCGGCGCACCTGCTACGCCGGGGACTTCACCGGGCGGGCGGTGCTCTACACCCTGGCCGACCGGGTGGACGCCCTGGGCATCCCCATCCACGAGCGCCAGTACGTCTCCCACCTGCTCGTCCAGGACGGCGTCTGCGGCGGGGCGATGGCCTTCGACCTCAGCGCCGGGGAGCGCACCGTCTACCTGGCGGACGCCGTGGTGCTGGCCGCCGGGGGGCACACCCGGCTGTGGCGCCGGTCCTCCTCGCGCCGGGACGAGAACACCGGCGACGGGATGGCCCTGGCCCTCGGCGCCGGCTGCAGCCTGATGGACATGGAGCTGGTGCAGTTCCACCCGACGGGCATGCTCTGGCCGGAGGAGATGGCCGGCACCCTGGTCACGGAGGCCGTACGGGGGGAGGGCGGGCGCCTCTACAACGCGCTCGGCGAGCGCTTCATGGCCCGCTACGACCCGGAGCGGATGGAGCTGTCCACCCGCGACCGGGTGGCCCTGGCCAACTACTCCGAGATCGTCGCCGGCCGCGGCGGCCCCAACGGGGGCGTCTTCCTGGACGTCACCCACCTGCCCAAGGAGGTCATCCTGCGCCAGCTACCGCGGATGTACCGCCAGTTCATGGAATCGCAGCTGCTGGACATCTCCCGCCAGCGGATGGAGGTGGCCCCCACGGCGCACTACTCCATGGGCGGGGTGGTGGTCGACGCGGAGAGCCACGCCACCGAGGTGGAGGGACTGTACGCCGCCGGCGAGGTCGTCGGCGGCCTGCACGGCGCCAACCGCCTGGGGGGCAACTCCCTGGTGGAGACGGTGGTCTTCGGGCGCCGGGCGGGGGAGCACGCCGCCGCCCGCGCGGCGGACCTGGCGGCGCAGCTGCGCCCCCGGGCGGCCATCGCCGCCGCCCACGACCAGCTCGACGCCATCCTCGACGCGGGCGCCGCCGGGTCCCGGGACGAGCTCGCCCGCCCCCTGCAGCGCGCCCTGCGGGACGCCATGTGGGAGGGCTGCGGCGTCGTCCGCGACGCGGCCCGCCTGGACGGCGCCCTGGAGCGCATCGAGGAGCTGAAGGCGAGAGCCCGGGCGGTGGACGTGCGCCCCTCGTCCGAGGGCTACTTCGACCTCGCCCTGGCCCTCGACCTGCGCGGCGCCCTGCTCGCCGCCGAGGCGACGGTGCGCGGCGCCGCGCAGCGGCGGGAGAGCCGGGGGGCCCACCAGCGGGCGGACTTCCCGGAGCTCGACCCGCGGCTGGTGGTCAACTTCCGCACCCGCCTGCGGCCCGCCGCCGGCGCCGGCGCCGGCGCCGGCGCCGATCCCTGGCCCGGTGGCGCCCTGGAGACGGTCGCCGTCCCCGTCCCGCCGCAGCCCGAAGCGCTCCGCCCGCTGGTCGCGGCCGGCGCCGCCCACCCCGTGCCCGTCGCCGGGCGCCTGCTGGAGTAGGTGCTGGAGTAGGGGCCCCGCCGGCGCCGCCCCGGCCGTCTCGGGCCGGGGGCCGGGGGCCGCCCGGCGGCGGACTCAGCGCCGGGCGGAGCCCTCGGACTTGCGCGGATCGAGGGCGTCCCGCAGGCCGTCCCCGACGTAGTTCATGGCCAGCACGGTGACGAAGATCATCAGCCCGGGGAAGATCGCCGTCCAGGGGGCCCGCACCAGCTGCGACTGGGCGTTGCGCAGCATGTTGCCCCAGGAGGCCATCGGGGGCTGGATGCCCAGCCCGAGGTAGCTCAGGCTGGACTCGGTCAGGATCGCCCCGGCGACGCCCAGGGTGGCGGCGACGATGATCGGTCCGGCCGAGTTGGGCAGGATGTGGCGCAGGATGATGCGCCCGGAGCCGGCCCCGAGGCAGCGCGCCGCCTCGACGAACTCGCGCTCGCGCAGGGAGAGGAACGAGCCCCGCACCAGGCGCGAGGTGCCCATCCAGCGCAGCCCGCCGATGACCACCACGATGGTCACCGGGTTCGTCCCGAAGAGGGTGGCCAGCAGGATGAGCACGAAGATGGTCGGCAGGCAGAGCATGAAGTCGACGAACCGCATCAGCCCGTTGTCCAGCCAGCCGCCGAAGTAGCCGGCCAGGGCGCCGACGGCGGTGCCGATGGTGACGGAGAGGGCCACCGCCAGGAAGCCGACGGCGAGGGAGACCCGCCCGCCGTAGAGGATGCGGGTGAACAGGTCGCGCCCCAGCTCGTCGGTGCCCATGGGGTGGGCCCGGCTCGGCCCCTCCAGCATCGAGCCCAGGTCGGTCGCGTTCGGCTCGTAGGGGGAGATCAGCGGGGCGAGCAGCGTCAGCACCACCAGCAGGGCGATCACCCCCAGCCCGGCCAGGGCCAGGCGGTGGCGCCGGAAGCGCTCCCAGGCGATCGCCCACACCCCCCGCGGGCGGCGCCCGGCGGCGACCGGGGCGGCGGCGACCGCCGGCGCGGGGGCCAGCGGCGGGGAGATCGCGTCACCGCTGCTCATCGCTCTCTCGCTCTCGGCGCCGCCGCGTCAAGGCCCTCCCGCGCACCGCCCGCCGCCGGCTAGCGGTAGGCGATGCGCGGGTCCATCCGGGCGTAGACGACGTCCGCCACCAGGTTGAACAGGATCACCAGCCCGGCGGCGACGGTGAAGATGCCCATCAGCACCGGGTAATCCACCCGCCCGGCGGCCTCCCAGAACAGGCGCCCCATCCCCGGCCAGGCGAAGATCGTCTCCGTGATCAGGGCGCCGGAGAAGAGCAGGGGCAGCTCCAGGGCGATCACCGTCACCAGGGGGATGGCGGCGTTCTTGAAGGCGTGGCTCCGCACCACGTCCCGCTCGCGCATGCCCTTGGAGTAGGCCGTGCGCACGTAGTCCTGGCCGATCACGTCGAGCAGGCTGGAGCGCAGGTAGCGGGTGTGCTGCGTCGCCGCCGAGAGGGCCAGGGTGGTCACGGGCAGGATCAGGTAGCGCAGGCGGTCGGCGACCGAGAACGGCTCCCCCAGGGTGTACATCCCCCCGGCCGGCAGCCAGCGCAGCCCGACGGAGAAGATCATCACCAGCATCAGGCCGATCCAGAACGTGGGCAGGGAGTTGCCGACGAAGGCGAAGAGCGTCGCCGCGTGGTCGAAGAGGGAGTACTGGCGGGTGGCGGAGACGACGGCCAGCGGGATCGCCAGGAGCAGCGAGACGGCGAAGGCGACGGACATCAGCAGCAGGGTGTTGGGCAGGCGCTCGGCGATCATCTCCAGCACCGGGCGCCGGGTCACGAGCGACCAGCCCCAGTCCCCCCGCAGGAACGCCCCCAGCCAGCGGACGTACTGCACCGGGGTGGGCACGTCCAGCCCCATCTGCTGCCGCAGGCGGGCGACGTCCTCCGCGGTGATGCCGGGGTCGCCCTCGTACCCGGAGAGCGGGCCGCCCGGGGTCGCCCGCAGCAGGACGAAGACCACCACCGTGATGCCCAGCAGCAGGGGGACGGCCTGCAGCAGCCGGCGCAGCAGATAGCCGGTCACCGGGCAGCCCTCACCCGCCCGGCTCCGGCGTCACTTGGCCAGCCACCAGCTCTCGGCGTCCCAGGTGAGCTCCGACCAGGGGTTGTTCGTGTGCCCCTTGACGTACTTGCGGGCGCCGTCGACGTCCAGGCGGTTGTAGAGGAAGATGTGCGCCCGGGACTCCACGATGCCCTTGATCGCCCGCTCGTAGGCCGCCTTACGCCGGGCCTGGTCGGGAGAGGCGCCGCCTTCTTCGAGGGCCCGGTCCACGACGTCGCTCTTGAGGCGGGCGTAGTTCTGCCCCTCGCCCTTGTTCGCCTCGGAGGGGATCTGCGACGAGTGGTAGTAGGCGAAGAGGTGGCTGTGGGGGTCGATGCCGGCGTTGGTCGTCCACATGTTGACGTCGAACTGGCCCCGGGCGCGGGGCGAGTTGTCCGCCCAGGTGCCGAGCAGCACCGCCGAGGGGACGTTCTTGATCTCCAGGGCGATCCCCACCGCCCGCAGCTGCTCCTGCATCACCTGCTGCGTCAGCTCGCGCAGCTGGTTCCCCGAGGTGGTGGCGAAGGCCATCTGCATCTTCACCCCGTCCTTGGCCCGGATGCCGTCCGCGCCGGCCTTCCAGCCGGCCTCGTCCAGCAGCTTCCGGGCCCGGTCCGGGCTGAACTCGCTGACCGGCAGCCGGGGCGCGGCCCACCCCGTGGGCAGGGGCGAGAAAGCGACCGTGGTCTTGCCGTAGAGCAGCTTGTCCACCAGCACCTTCTTGTTGACCGCCAGCTCGATGGCCTCCCGCACCCGGGGGTCGCCCAGGATGGGGTGCCGGGTGTCCGGGTTGCCCATGGCCGGGCCGCTGGGGGCGCTGAGGTTGAGCACCAGGCGCTCGACGCCCAGGCCGGGGAAGGCCCAGACGTCGACGTCCGGGTGGCCCTCGAACTCCGGCACCTGGGCCTCGATCATGTCCCAGACCACGTCCACCTCGGCCGTCTTGAGCTGGGCGACGGAGACCTCCCGGCTGGGGGTGACGCGGAAGATCAGCTGGTCGAGGTAGGGCTGCCCCTGCTTCCAGTAGTCGGCGTGCTTGGCCAGGGAGATGTGGTCGCCGGAGACCCACTCCACGAACTTGAACGGGCCGGTGCCGATCGGCCGCCGCCCGAACTCGTGCTTGTCCATCGCCGTCTGGCCGCCGAAGCCGTGGGCCGGCAGGATCCGCCCGAAGAGGGTCAGGTAGGGGGCGTAGAACTCCTTGAAGCGCACCACCGCGGTGGTGTCGTCCCGGGCCTCGACCGCCTCGATGTCTTTCCAGCCGGTGCGGGTGGTCACCGGGTTGGAGGGGTCCATCACCGCCTGCCAGGTGAAGACGACGTCGCGGGCGGTGAAGGGCTTGCCGTCGTGCCAGGTCACGCCCGGGCGCAGCTTGAAGGTCACCGTCTTGCCGTCCGCGGAGACGCCCCCGTTCTGCACGCCGGGCACCTCGGTGGCCAGCCAGGGGACGTAGTTGCCGTCCGGATCGACCAGGATCAGGCCCTGGAACAGCTGGTCGAAGACCTCGCTGCCCACGGTCTGGCTGTTCATGTACGGGTTGAGGACCGTCGGCTCCTGGTAGACCGCGATGCGCAGGGTGCCGCCGGGCCTGGGCTGCCCGGCCGGCTGGGCCCCCTGCGCCGGGCGGGCGCCGGCCGGGGCGGGCTGGCCGGCGCCCCCGGACTCCGTCCCGGCCGGGCCCTGCGGCCCCTGGGGCCCGCAGGCCGCCAGGAGAGCCGCGCCGGCGAGGGCGCGTGCGCGGCGCAACACGGCGCGACGTCGGGCGACCATCGGACCCCTCCTCCGTCTCTCGAACCCTACCGGGTCTCTCTCCCCGGCCACGACCAGGTCCCGCCCGATCCCGCTGCGGGCCCCGCGGCGCGCCGGAGGCGGCCCAGGCGGGTCGACTGTAACACGCCTCTGGAGGCCCGAACGGCCCCGCCGGCGGAGGCGCACCGTACACTAGACGGCGCGCCCGAACCCGGACGATCCGGATTGTGCTCGATGACCGAATCGAACGCGGCCGACCGCGCCGCCGGCCCGGACCCGGCGCCGCCCGGGGCCGATCCCGAACCGACTGGACGACCATGAGCCCCACGCCGCCGCCCGCAGCGCCCGCCGCCGCCGCCCGCCCCGCCGTGCAGACCACGGTCGTCGGCAGCTACCCC
>DATLLM010000033.1:0-5949 GCA_035537855.1 Chloroflexota bacterium
GGACAGAGTGATCCGCCACCGGCGGCGGTGGGGCGCCGCGTGGTGAGCGTCGGCTTCGCGGCGCCCCGGCTGGTGGCCCTCTTCGAGCTGGACGAGGAGCCCCTGGAGGAAGGGCAGTTCCTGCTGGACACCCTCTACAGCGGGGTCTCTGCCGGCACGGAGCTGACGCAGTTCCGGGGCTCGAACCCGTACCTGCACGGACGCTGGGACGAGCGACTGAAGCTGTTCCTGCCCGCGGCGGACGGGGCCGGGACGAGCCAGGCGTTCCCCCTGCGGGTCACCGGCTACATGGAGGTCGGCCGGGTGGTGGCGACGCGCTCCCCGCAGGTGCGCGAGGGGCAGACGGTCTGCATGGCCCACGGGCACAAGAGCGGACACCGCGCCGACGCCCGGCGCAGCCACTTCGTGGTGCTGCCCGCGGACGTCGATCCGGTCCTGGGGACGTACGTCGCGCAGATGGGCCCCATCTGCGCCAACGGGATTCTCCATGCCGACGCGGAGGCGCTCGGGGGGCACGTCTCCCGCCTGGGCGAGGGACTGCGCGGGCAGCGGGTGGCCGTCTTCGGCGCCGGGGTGGTCGGGCTGCTGACCGCGCTGCTGGCGCAGTGGGCCGGCGCGGCCGAGGTCGCGGTGGTGGATCGCGCGGCGGACCGCCTGGCGGTCGCGGCGCGACTGGGGCTGCGGGCGGTGAGCACGGCGGACGGCGATCCGGCCGTCGTCCTCAAAGAGGACTGGGCGTCCGGGGAGCGCGGGGCGGACGTCGCCTTCCAGTGCAGCGGCTCGGACGTCCTGCTGCAGCACGCCCTCGACGCCCTGCGTCCCCAGGGCACGGTGATCGACATGGGCTTTTACCAGGAAGGGGCGCCCCGGGTGCGCTTCGGGGAGACGTTCCACCACAACGGTCTGCGCCACATCTGCGCCCAGATCCGGCGGGTGCCCCGCCGGCTGGCGACGACCTGGGACCGGCAGCGCCTCTCCGGGGAGACGATCGCCTTTCTGCGCGACCGCGGACCGCAGGTGCGCGCGCACCTGATCACCCGGGTGGCGCCGTTCGCTGCGGCGCAGGGCGTCTTCGACGCCCTGGAAGGGGGCGAGGCCGGGCTGCTCCAGGCCGTGCTGCACCCCTAGGCGCGGGTCAGCACCCGGGGTCAGTACCCGGGGCCGGCGTAGTCCAGGATGGTCAGGGCGTAGATGCGGGCGGCGCGCGCGAGGTCGGCGACGGCCACCCGCTCGTCGTCCGAGTGGGCGGTGCGGTACTCCGGTCCGTAGTAGATTGCGGGGACGGCGGCGGCGTTGACGTACAGGCTGGCGTCGCCGACGAGCGGCAGTCCGATCTCGTCCGGCGCCGCCCCGGTGACGCGCTCGCCCGCCCGGCGCACGGCGCCGACCAGGGGGTGATCGGTGGCGATCTCGAAGGGCTCGCGGATTCCCTCCAGCTCCACCGCGGTGCGCAGGTCGAGTCCGGTGGCGGCGGCGGCCTCGCGGGCGAGCGTCTCGAGCTCTTCCTTGACGCCCGCCGCGGTCTGGGTGGGACCCCAGCGGCGCGTGCCGGTGAGCTGCACGCGGACCGGCAGCCGGTTGGGGTAGTCCCCGGCGTGGACGATTCCGAGGTTGATGCGGTCGGGACCGGCGAGGTGGGTGGCCGGGGCGCCCGAGAGGCGGGCGTCGAGGGCGTCGAGGGCGGCCATCAGGGGACCGAGGACGCGCACCGGGTTCTCCCCGAACGGCACGCGCGAGGTATGGATCGGAGGGCGGTTGGCGTCGACGGTCACGGTGAAGAGAGCGGAGCCGAGGCTGGCGCGCCAGATCGCCGCGGGGCCCTCGCAGACGAGGATGGCGTCGGCCGGCTGCGCCCCCGAGCGCAAACGCTCGATCAGGCGCAGGGGGCCCTCTTTCTTGCCCACCGGCGTCTCGTGCCCGACGACGCCGCTGAGGTAGACGTCTCCGCGGGGGGTGAGCCGGGCGCGGCGGAGGGACTCCTGGACGGCGCGGGCGGCGTGGACCATGGCGACGAGGCCGCCCTTCATGTCCTCGGCGCCGCGGCCGCAGACCCAGCCTCCTTCGCGCCGTGGGGGCCAGGAGGCGCCGATGGGGATGGTGTCGACGTGTCCGTTGAGCAGGAGGCAGGGCCCGCCCCCGGCGCCGTCTCGCGGCAGGCGGGCGTAGACGTTCGGCCGCCCGGGCGCGGCCTCGTCCAGCTCGACGTCCCACCCCTCGCGCCGCAGGAGGTCGGCGAAGAACTGCGATCCCGGGGTCTCGGACCCGGTCTCGCTGCGCACGGCGACGAACTCCAGGCAGTCCCGGGCGAGCGCTTCGGGATCGATCAGGGAGATGGCGGTCGCCGCCAGGTCGGCGACCGGAGGGCCGGATGGGTAGCTCATTTGCGCTGCGGCACAGGGTACACCCGGACTGCCATACTTCCGGCATGTCCATCACGGGCAGGGGGATGGGCGCCGGCCGCGGAGCACCTGTGTGCGCGAGAAGAGGGTGAGGCGCCGGCCGTGGAGCACGCTTGGGCCTGGGCAGGGGGAAGGGCGCCGGCCGCGGAGCACGTGTGTGCGCGGGCAGGACTCGTGACGGGCAGCCGCAGCGCCGCGCACGGCGTCGCCCTCGACGGCGACGAGTACCGGGCCAATGGCCGCGGACACGGCGGCGGGCGAGCCCCGGGCCAGCAGGGAGGGAACCGAGATCTCCGGCAACCGTGGCCTTCGACTCGCCGGCGTACAGGCAGATGCCGTGCGCGGCGGGGCGCCCACGACCCACCGGCCGCGCCCGCGCAGAGGCGTGCTCCTCGGATGCGGGCCCGGCTGCGTGCGGCCCGCGCAGGGGCGTCCTCCTCGGATGACCTTCGGATGAAAGTCCTGCTGGGTGCGGCCCCCGCGCCCGCGCAGCGGCGTCCTCCTCGGATGCCGGCCCGTCCGGGTGGCGCCCGGTGACCGCTTGATCCCCCGGCTGCACCGCATCATCCTGGTGCGCCACGCCCACTCGCGAGTCGACCCGGCGCGAGCGCCACGGGAATGGGGGTTGACCGAGGGCGGCCGGGCGGCGGCCGTCCGGCTCGCCGCCCTCGCCCTGCTCGACCACGCCGGCGGCTTCTACGCCGGCCCAGAGCCGAAGATGATCGAGACCCTGGCCCCGGCCGCGGCGCAGCGAGGGCAGACCGTGGTCGAGGAGGCCGGCTTCGGCGAGTCGGCGAGCGAGGGCTGGCTCGGCGAGGCGGCGTTCCGGGAGACGGTGCAGCGCTTCTTCGCCCGGCCGGGCGAGCCGCCGGCGCCTGGTTGGGAGCCGGCGGCGGCGGCGGCGGCGCGCTTCGAGCGGGCCGCTCGGGCCCTGGTCGTCGCCCGGGGGCAGGCCTCGCCGGGGACGGTGGCCGTGGCCTCCGGCGGGCGGGCGCTCACGGCGTACCTGGCCGCACAGACAGGTCTGGACGCCGCGGCGGCGTTCGCGCAGTGGGAGGCGCTCCGCATGCCGGACGTGGCCGTGCTCGAGCTGGCGCCGGATGCGGCGCCACGGATGGTGATCCCGTTCGGTACGCTCACGGTTTGAGCCCTCCCCCGGAGGCCCGCTGTCCCAGCGGACGGCCTCTCCAGAAACGAGATTCGCACTGGACGTTCGAGCCGCTGGCTGGCCCTCCCCCGGAGGCCCGCCGTCCCACCGGACGGCCCCTCCAGAAATGAGATTCGCTTTGGACGTTCGAGCCGCTGGCTGGCCCTCCCCAGGAGACCCGCCGTCCCGGCGGACGGCCGATCCTAAAGAGCGGGGCGTGGTAGACGCCGGTGCGGCGGTGTAGGTGGATGCGGTGAGCGAAGCCCTCCTTGCGGCGGCGCGGGCCCTGGCCCCGCGGATCACGGCGGCGGGGCCGGAGATGGACGCCGCCGGGCGCCTGCCCCCCGGCCTGGTAAGCGAGATGACGGCGGCGGGCCTGTTCCGGATGGCCCTGCCCCGGTCGGTCGGAGGCGCCGAGGCCGACCTGGCCTCCTTTCTCGACGTGACCGAGACGCTCGGCGCGGCCGACGGCAGCGTCGGCTGGTGCTTCGTCCAGGCCTGCTTCAGCGCCGCGCAGGTGGTGGTCTTCCTGCGCCCTGAGGTGGCGAAAGAGATCTTCGGCGACCCGCAGACGATCCTGGCCAACGGCACCGGTGGCGAGGGCGACGCCGTGGTCGTCCCCGGCGGCTACCGCCTGAGCGGGCGCTGGCGCTTCGCCAGCGGCTGCACCCACGCCACCTGGCTCAAAGCGCTCGCACGGGTGGTCGGACCGGACGGCGGGCGGGTGCCGGGACCGGACGGGCACCCGGCCACGCGCACCCTGCTCTTCCCGGCGGCGCCGGAGCACCTGGAGCTGGCCTGGGACGTCAGCGGGCTGCGGGGCACGGGCAGCCACACCGTCGTGGTGCGCGACCTGTTCGTTCCGCAGGAGCACACGGCGGACCTGGTCCACGACCCCCGCCGGGAAGACGGCCCCCTCTACCGGCTGCCCTCCTCCAGCCTGGCGGCCGCCGGTTTCGGCACCGTCGCCATGGGGATCGCCCGGGGCACCCTCGACGCCTTCCGCGAGCTGGCCGGGCGCAAGACGGCCAGGGGGGCCACCCGCCCCCTGCGCGAGGACCCCCTGATTCAGGACCGGGTGGCGCGGGCGGAGGGGCAGCTGCGGTCGGTGCGGGCGCTGCTGCGGGAGACGTCGAACGAGGTGTGGCAGACGGTGGCCGGAGGGGATGCGCTCGCCGACGACCAGCGAGCCCGGTTCCGACTCGCGGCCACCTACGGCAGCAACCAGGCGGCGGGGGTCGTTGAGGTGATCTACCATGCCGCCGGGGCGACCGCGATCTTCGAGCACGAAGGATTTGCCCGGCGCTTCCGGGACGTCCACGCCGTGACCCAGCAGATCCAGTCCCACGACCTGCACTACCAGGCGGTGGGACGGGTGCTGCTCGGGCTGCCGGCGGAGAGCGGCTACATGTAGTGGGAGGACGAGCGATGAAACTGGGGTACAGCGCCTGGGCGATGCCCAGGCTTCCGGTGGCCGAGCAGATCGACATCGTGCGCCGCACCGGCTACGCCGGGATCGAGCTGGTCTCCGGCCCGCAGAGCAGTCTCGACGCGCTCACCATCGACGGCGCAGGGCGGAAAGAGATCCGCCGCCGGCTCGACGAGTCCGGGCTGGCGCTGCCGTCGATCGCCGCGCACGGCAACCTGCAGGAGCGCGATCCGGAGAAGCGGGCGGCGGCCAAGGCGCGGGTGGAGGCCGGCATCGACCTGGCGGCCGACCTCGCCGGGAGCGACGGGCCGCCTTGCGTCGTCACCATGGCCTACGGCAAGCCGGACGAGTACGAGTCGCTGCGCGAGCGGATCGCCGAGGGCTGCGCCGAGCTGGCCGACTACGGCGCCGCGCGGGGCGTGACGGTGGCGCTCGAGCCCCACGTGGGTCAGGCCATCGACCTGCCGGAGAAAGTGGTCTGGCTGATGGATCGGGTGGACTCGCCCCACTACCGCCTCAACTTCGACAACAGCCACTTCGAGGTGATGGGGCGCGGCGTGGACGACTACGTCCCCCTGCTCACCCCCTACGCCGTGCACACCCACCTCAAGGACCAGCGCGGGATCAGCCCCCGGCACGAGTTCCTGCCGCCGGGCGAGGGCGACTTCGACTATGAGCGCTACCTGCGGGCGATGGCCAGCGCGGGCTACGCCGGGTTCGTCACGGTGGAGATCAGCGTGATGGTGCAGCGCCGCCCGGACTACGACCCGGAGACGGTGGCGCGGCAGTCCTTCGACGTGCTGACCGCCGCCGCCCGGCGGGCGCAGGTTCCTCTGGAGGCCGGTACGGCCGGGGCCGCGCCGCGGTGAAGATCGTCATCACCGGCGGGGAGGGTCCGCTGGGGCGGGCCCTGGCGGCGGCGCTGGGGGGCGAGCACACCGTCGCGGCGGCCGCCGGCGACCTGCGCGACCCGG
>DATLLM010000034.1:0-2192 GCA_035537855.1 Chloroflexota bacterium
CATCAACAACGTCCGTCTCCCGACTGCCCTCTGCCGCCCGTCCATCGCCGTGATCCTTTCTTGTCACCGGCGCAGCGGCGCCGACCGTCCGAGCCTACCGGCGACAACCCACTAACGTCAACGGCCGCCGCCGGTTCCGCCGGTCTCACCGCCTCGCGGCGCCGGACGCGGCGCCGGACGCCCCCCGGCGAGCTGCGGCCTCCGCTCGACCCGGCAGGGGCGCTTGCGGATAGAGTCTGTCCACCGATGACCGAGCAGACCGGCACGACGGGCGAGCCCCTGGGCTACGAGTACCGGGGCCTGATCCCGGAGTCCTGGGACGTCCTGCGGGCGAACGCGCCGCAGTGGCCGGACGTGGACTTCTACCGCCAGATCATCCTCGGCGCAGGGCAGCCCACGCTGGACGTGGGCTGCGCGACGGGGCGCCTGCTCCTGGCGTACCTCGAAGCGGGGATCGACACGGACGGGGTCGACGTCTCCCCGGAGATGCTGGCCATCGTGCGGCGCAAGGCGGCGGCGCGCGGCCTCGACGCCTCCCGGCGGTTGTTCCGGCAGTCCATGGACGAGCTCGCGCTGCCCCGGCGCTACCGGACGATCGTGGTCTCCTCCAGCACCTTCCAGCTGCTGACCGAGCCGGAGGCCGCCGCGGCCGCGCTCCGACGCTTCGCGCAGCACCTGGAGCCGGGCGGGACGCTGGTCATGTCGCTCATGCTGCTGGGGACGCGCCCGCCGCCGGCGCCGGTGTACACCACCGAGTGGTCCGGCTGGTGGGAGGCGACCCGCCCGGAAGACGGCGCCGTCTTCCGGCGCCGCACGCGCGCGACCTACGACACGGTCAAGCAGCTGGAGAGCACCGAGGACGAGTACGAGCTGCGGCGCGCCGGCCGGGTGGTGACCGCGGAGTCGCACAGCCGCTCGCCGGCGACCCGGTGGTACACCCAGGCGCAGGCGGTAGCCCTGCTGCGATCGGCCGGCTTCGCCGCCGTGCGCCTGACCGACGGCTTCACCCTCGAGCCGGCCCCGCCCGAGGCGCCGCTGTTCTGCGTCCTCGCTACCCGTCCCGACGCCGTCGCGCAGACGGAACCGGCGGCCCCGGCGCGATGACGGGGCCGCGGGCGCCCCGCCGGGGCAGGGTCGGACGCGCTCGGGGCGTCGCTCAGCGGGCCTTGAACCCCGTCGGGCGGAACGTGAGGATCACGCGCACGTCCTTGTCCTTGACCTCGGACGAGCGCCCGCGGTAGCGCTGCTGGAGGCTCTGGTAGAAGGCCCCGGTGGGGTCGCGCTCGATCCCTTCCAGCACGGCCCGCACCTGGAGGTAGCGGTACGGGTCCTCCGGATCGACGATCGAGAAAGCCACCCGGGGCTCGCGCCGCAGGTTGCGGAAGTTGTGGCGCTCGTTGGTGTGCGTCAGCTTGAGCACGCCGGCGGTGGCGTCCCAGACGAACCACATCGGGTTCGCCCGCGGCGACCCGTTCGCGGCCACGGTGGCGAAGTGGGTGATGAGCGGGCGCTCGAGCAAGTCGACGTGCGATTCGGGGGGCGCGACCCGTTCGGCCGGTTCCATCGTTCGCTTCAGCTCCTTCGATCCCATAGCGCCGAATCGTACCGGCAGCGTCGATCCGCCGGCGGCGGCGCCGTAACTTCCGAAACGCTCCGTCCCCCGGCCGGCGGTAGACTGGTGGTATGACATCTGTGACCCGCTCCGCAACCGGCTACGACCTCTCCCCGCTCGCCCCGGAGGTGCGGGAACGGCTGGCCCAGAAGCTGACCGCGGAAGAGCGCCACGTGCTCTTCGACCACGGCACCGAGGCGCCCTTCTGCGGCACCCTGCTGAACAACAAGCAGGAGGGCACGTACGTCTGCCGGCTCTGCGGGCTGCCCCTGTTCAAGTCGGGGACGAAGTTCGAGTCCGGCACCGGCTGGCCGAGCTTCACCGAGCCGTTCGACCGGGAGCACATCCGGGAGGTGCGGGACACCAGCCACTGGATGGTGCGCACGGAGGTGCGCTGCCAGCGCTGCGACGGGCACCTGGGGCACGTCTTCCCGGACGGGCCGCCGCCGACGGGGCTGCGGTACTGCCTGAACTCGGCCTCGCTCGAGTTCGTGCCCGCCGGCCAGCCCCTGCCGGCGTCGGCGTCGACGCCCGACTCGACCGGGTAGAGCGCGCGCCCGCTCCGAGGGCAGGCTCGGGG
>DATLLM010000035.1:0-4394 GCA_035537855.1 Chloroflexota bacterium
AGGTGAAGTCCAGGCGGTGCAGCAGGTCCGGGGTGAACTCGGCGTAGGCCTCGCGGGCGCCGAAGAGGCCGTCCAGCCCCAGGTTGGGCTGGGCGGTGCCCACCCGCACCCCGTCCCCCCCGTAGCCCGGGCAGCCCTCGCTCACCAGGGTGCCCGGGCTACTGGGGGGACGGGGTGCGGGTGGGCACCGCCCAGCCCAACCTGGGCCTGTACGGCCTCTTCGGCGCCCGCGAGGCCTACGCCGAGTTCACCCCGGACCTGCTGCACCGCCTGGACTTCACCTGGGCCGGGGCGACGGCGCCGGGCGGCCTCTTCCTGCAGATCTACGCCCCGACCGGCGGCGCGGCGGCGGGGGTGTACACCGGCGAGGGCGCCGGGCCGGCGGCGGGCGAGGTGGCGGTGGTGGCGCACCGCTACGGGCGGGGGCGCACCCTGCTGGTGGGGACGTTCCCCGGGTACGGCCACTACCACCGCCCCGGCCCGGGGTCGCGCCGCTTCTTCGGCGCCCTGCTGGAGTGGGCCGGCGGGCGCCAGCACGTGCGCATCGTCGCGCCCTCGCCGCACACCCCGGTGGAGAAGGGGGGGCGGTGGTGGGGGCCGACGGCGCGCGTCCACGCCGGCGGCGGCGGCGTCTACCTGTGGATCACCAACCCGGCGGGGGAGCACCAGCGGGTGGAGGTGGAGCTGGCCGAGCGCTGGGCGCCGGCGGGCAAGGCGCGCGTCCTGTGGGGGGGGCGCGGCGGCGCGCCGGACGTGTCCGGGCGCCGGATCGCGGTGGACGTTCCGGGACGGGACGGGGCGGTGCTCCAGCTGGCCTGAGCGCCGGCCGGCTGAAGCCGACCGGCTGGAGCCGGCCGCGGGCAGCATACAATCCCCGCCGGGAGGAGTCGCCCCATGCTCAAGAGCCGCCTGATCCATCCCGAGCTGGCCGGGGCGCTGGCCGCCGCCGGACACGGGGCCAAGGTGCTGCTGGCCGACGGCAACTACCCGCTGAGCACGCGCACCCCGCCGGACGCGGCGCGGGTCTACCTCAACCTGGCGCCGGGGGTGGTCAGCGTCACCCAGGCGCTCGAGGTGCTGCTGACCGCCATCCCGGTGGAAGCGGCCGAGGTGATGGTGCCGGCGGACGGGCCGGAGCCGGCGGTGTTCGGGGAGTTCCGGCGCCTGCTCGGCGGCGCGCCGGACCTGGCCCCCCTGGAGCGGGAGGCGTTCTACGCCGCCGCCTCGGCGCCGGACGTGGCCGTCGCGGTCGCCACCGGGGAGGGGCGCCTCTACGCCAACCTGCTGCTGACGATCGGCGTGGTGCCCCCCGCGCCCGCGTAGCGCGGGCCGGCCCGGCGGGCGCGCGACGCTACTCCTCGGTGATGGTGATCTTCTGGATGGCGTCGCCGGGGGCGCCGGCGCGGGAGGGGTCGCGCGGGGCGATCTTGCCCAGCACGTCCATCCCCTTGGTCACCCTCCCGAAGACGGCGTGCCGGCCGTCCAGGTGGGGCGTGGGGATGTAGGTGATGAAGAACTGGGAGCCGTTGGTGTTCGCCCCGGCGTTGGCCATGGAGAGCGTCCCCGGACTGTCGTGCTTGAGGCGCAGGGCGGCCTGCTCGTCGTTGAACTTGTAGCCCGGGCCGCCCATGCCGCTGCCGGTGGGGTCGCCGGACTGGGCCATGAAGTCCGGGATGACGCGGTGGAAGGTGACCCCGTCGTAGAAGCCCTCGCGGGCGAGGAAGACGAAGTTGTTCACCGTCACCGGGGCGCTCCCGGCGAGCAGATGGACGACGATGTCCCCCTTGTCCGTGGTGATGGTGGCGTCGTAGCTCTTCTTGGGGTCGATCGTCATCGGCGGTGGCGAGTTGTACTGCGTGGCCATCGGTGCGGTGGCCCCCTTTCTTGGTCGGTGGGTCAGACAGATGGTGCCACACGCCGGCGGGCGGGGCCGGCCGCGGTCAGCGCTCCTCGGTCAGGCGCTACGAGCGGGGCGACCAGCCCAGCAGGCGCTTCGCCTTGGAGAGGTTGTGCACCCGCTCCGTCTCGTCCCCGGCGATGAAGACGGCGTCGAAGCGCCCGTGGCCGGTCTGCACCGCCTCGAAGGCCAGGCGGTAGGCTTCGGCGAGGTCCTCCTCGTCGGTGGGGAAGACCCACTCGCCGACGGAGGTGTCCGGGCCGAGGGGGCGCGGGTTACGGCGCTCGTCCAGGTACTGCTCGCGGGTGCGCGGCCCGGTGATGCGCAGGCCGATCAGGTTCATCTCGAACCAGCGGGCGAAGTACTGGCAGATCAGCTCGCCGAAGCCCTTGGTCAGGCCGTAGACGCTCGGCGTGTCCAGCGGCACCAGCTCCTCGGCGGGGTAGCGCTCGCGCTTGCGGAAGTGCACGCTCATGGTGCTGGTGTAGACGCCGCGCCGCACGCCCGCTTCCTGGGCGAGGTAGAGGAAGAGGTGCAGGCCCTTGGCGTTGGCGTCGTAGTTGTCCACGATGGTGGGGAGGTCCTGGGTGGTGGCCGAGCCCCCCTGCCCGCGGCGCATCACCAGCCAGATGAAGCCGTCCACCCCCTCCAGGGCCCGACGGATGGCGTCGGGATCGGTGACCGAGCCCTGGACGTACTCCAGCCCTTCGTGGCGCGGGGGCTGCAGATCGAGCACCCGCAGGTCGTGGTGCTTCCGGAGGTAGGGCGTGATGAACGAACCTACGTGGCCGGCGCCCCCCACGAGCAGCACCTTCATGCGTTCTGTCCCTCTCTCTCTCGTTGGTTCGGGTGTGCGGCTGGTCGCCCGGGCCCCGTCCGGGGGCGGGCTAGACGGCGTAGGCGACCGAGCCGTCGTCGCGCAGCGGGAGGCGCGTGGGGTCGAGCATCGGCCGGCCGAGCGGCTCCAGCTTCGCCTCGTCCAGCGTCACGCCCAGCCCCGGCCGGTCCGGCACCTCCAGGTAGCCACCGCTGCGGCGCAGGGTCCCGGGGAAGGCGGGGGCGAAGACGTCCTCGTCGCGCCGCGAGTACTCCTGGACGATGAAGTTGGGGATGGAGGTGTCCAGGTGCACCGAGGCGGCGGTCAGCACCGGGCCGAGGAAGTTGTGGGTGACGACGGCGGCGTGGAAGGACTCGGCCAGGGCGGCGATCTTCTTGGTGTGGGTCAGCCCCCCGGCCAGGCCCACATCCGGGCGGACGTACTGGCTGCCCCCGTAGGCCAGCAGCTCGCGGAACTCCCAGATGGAGTGCATCCGCTCGCCGTTGGCGACGGCGCTGGTGATGCGCCGGGCGATCTCGGCCTGGGACTGGATGCTGTCGATCTGCACCGGGTCCTCGATGAAGAGGGGCCGGAAGGGGCCGAGGGCCTCCGAGAGGGGGACGGCCTGCAGGGGGGTCAGCTTGCGGTGCAGCTCGACGATGATGTCCGCGTCTTTGCCCACCGCCTCCCGGGCGGCGGCGACGCGGTCGACGGCGGCCGTGACCAGGCCGTCGAGGGTGAGGTCCTGGAAGCCCGCCGGCAGGGGGTCGAACTTGATGGCGGTGAAGCCTTCGGCGACGGCGGCGCGGGCGTTGGCGTTGAGCTCCTCGGGGGTGCTGCCGCCCATCAGGAGGTGCAGGCGGATCTTGTCGCGGCACCTCCCGCCCAGCAGGTCCCAGATGGGGGCCTGGTAGTGCTGGCCCTTGAGGTCCCAGAGGGCGATGTCCACCGCGCTGACCGCGCCGCTGAGCACGGAGCCGCGGAAGGGGCCCATCCGGTAGTTGTACTGCCAGTGGTGCTCGATGCGCAGCGGGTCCTGCCCCACCAGGTAGCGGGCGAACGTCCGCACCACCGCGGCGACGGCCTCCGGGTAGCCCCAGCAGGCGCTCTGCCCCAATCCCACCCGGCCGTCGTCGGTCCGGATGCGGACGTAGAACCCACCCCCGACGACCAGCGGCTCCACCTCGGCGATCTGCACGGCGCTGTCCCTCCTTCCCGGCGGGGGATGCTACCACGCCCGAACGGCCCCGCCGACGCCGTCGCGTCCGGGGGCTAGCCAGCTAACGCATTCGGCTGTGCTCGGGCCCGCCGCGGGCAGTAAGATGGGGGCGACAGCGCCGGCAGACGGACGACCACCGCCCGAGTAAGAGGTAGCGTCATGCTCGATGGGTTCAAGAAGTTCATCCTCCGGGGCAACGTCCTCGACCTGGCGGTCGGGGTGATCGTCGGGGCGGCTTTCACGGCGATCGTGAACTCCCTGGTGAAGGACATCATCACCCCCATCTTCGGCATCTTCGGGGGCCTGCCGGACTTCTCCACCTGGACGGTCGAGATCAACGGCAGCCAGTTCGGGATCGGCAACTTCATCAACGCCGTGATCAGCTTCCTGCTGACGGCGGTGGTGCTGTACTTCTTCATCATCGTCCCGGCGAACCGGCTGATGGACCTGCGCAAGGTGGA
>DATLLM010000036.1:0-2044 GCA_035537855.1 Chloroflexota bacterium
GATCAGCAGGCCGGGGACGGGGCGGAGGGCCGCGTTCTGGGTCAGGTCGCCGTAGACGGCGGGGGGCGCGCCGTCCGCCGGCGCGCCCTCCGCCGTGGCGCGCCCGATGAGCGAGCACCCCGGCCGGGCGGCGCGGGTGAGCAGGTTCACGATGGAGAGGCCGACGGCCAGGATGAGGCCGGGCAGCACCCCGAGCACGAGCACGCCGATCAGCGTCACCAGGGCGCCGGCGAAGCTGTCCCGGCGCAGCCGGGCGATGCGCCGCAGCTCGCCGATGCGGAAGAAGCCCATGATGGCGAAGAGGACGATGGCCCCCAGCACCGCCTCCGGGAGGTCGAAGAACAGGGGGGTCAGGAACAGCGCCGTGACCAGGGCCAGGACGGCGACGAGCAGCCCGGCGGCCTGGGTGCGCGCCCCGGCGCGGTCGTTCGCCGCCGACTGGCTGGCCCCGCCGGCGACCATGAAGCCGCCGAGCAGCCCGGCCAGACCGTTGGCCGCGCCGATGGCCAGCAGCTCGCGGTCGGGGTCGACGTCGTAGCCGTGGCGGGTGGCCAGGTCCTGGGCGACGCTGGCGCTCTCCGCGTAGCCGAGCACGGCCATGACCACGGCGACGGGGACGAGGGCGAGCACGTCCGACACGGACACGTCGGGGATCGCCGGGGGCGGTAGCCCGGCGGGGATGGCCCCGACGGTGGCGACGCCGCGGGCGGTCAGGTCGAGCAGGGCGGTGAGCGCCGTCCCGGCGGCGACGACCGCGAGCGCCGCCGGCAGGCGGGGGGCGTAGCGGTTGAGCAGCACCATCGCGCCCAGCCCGCCCAGCCCGAGCAGCGCCGTCCAGCCGTTCGTCTCCCCCAGGTGAGTCAGCAGGTGGGCCAGGCCGGGCAGGAAGCTCTCGTCGGTGGGCGCGGAGATGCCGAGCACCTTGGGCAGCTGGCCGACGGCGATGGTCAGCCCCAGCCCGAACATGAAGCCGGTCTGCACGCTGAAAGCGAGGAACTGGGAGACGAAGCCGAGCCGGAAGAGGCCGAGCAGGGCGAACGTGGCCCCGATCACCAGGGCCAGGGTGGCGGAGAGGGCGACGAAGCGGACGGGGTCGCCGGCGGCCATCGTGCCCACGATGGCCGCCGAGATGGCCGCCGTCGACGACGTGGGGGAGACCATCAGCTGCCGGGACGTGCCGAGCAGGGAGTAGCCGAGCGGCCCCGCGAACGCGGCCGCCAGGCCGGCCGGCGGGGCCAGTCCGGCGATCTGGCCGTAGGCCACGGCCTGGGGCACGACGAGGGCCCAGGAGGTCAGACCGGCGACGAGGTCGGCGCGCAGCCAGCGCCGCCGGTAGTGGGCGAGCCAGGGGAGCACCGGCCAGGCCGCGGCCCGCTGCGTCTGCGCCTTCGCCACCCGCTCTCCGTTACTCCGTTACCCCGCCTGTCCGCGGTCTGGCCACCGGACCGTCGCCCTCCGTCGCCGTCCGTCGCCGGTCCGGGCCCTCGGCGCCTGCCCTGCGGGGCCAGCGCAGGCTAGTGCCAGGTTCCTTAAAGAAGGTACACCAACCGGCGCCGGTAGTGGCGCTGCGGCGGCGGGGGCCGGTTCCAGATCCAGGGCTTGGCGCGGGCGTTGAGCTGGTGCGTGGCGACGGTGGTGGCCAGATCGATCTCGTCGCCATCGGCGAAGGTCTGCCCGGCGAAGGCGGCTTTGCGGAATTGCCGCCACCAGGCCTCCTGCAGGTTGAGCCAGCAGGCGCCCTTGGGGATGAAGACCTGCTCGACGCGGGGGTGCCGCGCCAGCCAGTCGACGATGGGCGGGCTCTTGTGGCTGGACAGGTTGTCGGTGATGACGAAGAGCGGGCCGCGGGGGTTGGCCCGGGCGAGCGCCTGGAGCAGCCGCAGCCAACCCGCCGTGTTGCGGGAGGGGGCGGTGAAGGTGAGGGCCAGCCCGTCCCGCTCGCGCAGGGCGCCGTAGACCCACACCTTCTCGTCGCCGCGGCTGTACTCCAGCGGCGCCTTGATGCGGTGCCCGTCCGGCGACCACCCGGGGGCGGGCGGGAAGG
>DATLLM010000037.1:0-10188 GCA_035537855.1 Chloroflexota bacterium
CGTCGCTGTCGGCGGAGAGCATGAGCAGCCCCGGATAGCGCTTGCCATTCTGCACGTGGTGGTAGGGCGAGTAGGCGTGCAGCACCTTGAAGAGCTCGGCGTCGTCGGCCGAGCCGTACTCCTTGATCCAGGTCTTGCCGCTGCCGAACCGGTGGTAGCGCACCATGTCGAGCAGGGGCACGGCGCAGGCCACGGCGCGGAACAGGAACGCGTAGAGGTCGGCCTGCTCGTCGATCTGCTTCGTCGTCGGCTTGCCCGCCCCGTGCCCGGCCCTGGTCTCCACCCGCAGCAGGATGGGGGCCGCGGCGGTCGCCCCGGGGGGGGCGGCCTGCGCCGCCTGCATGGTGGCGGCGAGCTTCTTGGCGTGGGCGGAGACGACCCGGTCGTCGGTGTCGGCGCTGGTGATCAGGGTGGGCGGGTAGGCCGTCCCGGGGCGGACGTTGTGCAGCGGCGAGTAGGCGTAGAGGAAGCGGAAGTGGGCGGCGTCCGCCTCGGCGTTGCCGTAGTCGGTCGTCCAGTAGCGCCCGACGGTGAAGCGGTGGTAGCGCAGCATGTCCGCCACCGGCACCTGGCAGAGGACGGCGCCGAACAGGTCCGGGCGCTGCGTCTCGCAGGCGGCGACGAGCAGCCCGCCGTTGCTGCCCCCCTGGATGGCCAGGCGCTCGCGGCGGGTGTAGCCGCCGGCGATCAGCCACTCGGCGGCGGCGATGAAGTCGTCGAAGACGTTCTGCTTGCGGTCGAGAATCCCGGCCTGGTGCCAGGCCTCGCCGTACTCCGCCCCCCCGCGCAGGTTGGCGATGGCGAGGACGCCCCCCTGCTCGAGCCAGGCCAGGCGGTGCACGGTGAAGGCGGGGGTGAGGCTGATGTTGAAGCCGCCGTAGCCGTAGAGCAGGGTGGGGTTGTCGCCGTCGAGGGCCAGGCCCTTGCGGTGGGTGAGGAACATGGGCACGCGGGTGCCGTCGCGCGAGGGGTAGAAGACCTGCCGCGTCTCGTAGCCGGAGGCGTCGAAGTCCAGCTCGGGGCGGCGCAGGGTGGTCAGCTCGCCGGTGGCGAAGTCGAAGCGCAGGCAGGTGAGGGGGTAGAGGTAGGAGGTGAAGCCGAGGAAGCACGCCGCGTCCTCCCGCCGGCCGGAGAGGCCGGCGACGGTGCCCAGGCCGGGGAGGGGGATCTCGCCCAGCGGCCGGCCGCCGCGGGAGTAGCGCTGGATGCGGTGGTGGACGTCGTGCAGGGTGGTCACGACCAGCTCGTCGTTGATCATGTCCACCCGGTCGATGGGGTCGTCGCCCTGGGGCACGATCTCCTGCCAGTGCTCCCGCTCGGGGCGCTCGACGTCGATGGCGATGACCCGCCCCCGGGGGGCGTCCAGGTCGGTGTTGAAGTAGAAGAGCGAGCCGGCGTTGTCGATGAAGTCGTAGCGGGCGTCGGCCTCGTCCAGCAGGCGGACGAAGGGCGCGTCCGCGCCGCTCCCGGCGCCGGGCGCTCCGTCCGGCGCCGCCGGGGCGGTGAGGGGGCGGTAGTAGAACCGATTCTCCGGCTCGGTGCCGCGCCAGACGTGGAGCACGAGGTACGCGCCGTCGTCGGTGGTGCGGGGGGAGAAGCCCAGCTCCTTGAAGTCCGGGCGCTCGAAGACGAGCCGGTCGCCGTCCTGGCCGGTGCCCAGGGTGTGCCAGTAGACGCGCTGGAAGTTGCTCGCGTCCTCGGGGGCCACCGTGCCCGGCTCGGGGAAGCGGTTGTAGTAGAAGCCGCTGGCGTCCGGCGCCCAGGCGATGCCGGCGAACTTGCACCAGCGGACGACGTCCGGGAAGTCGGTCGCGGCGTCGCAGTCGCGTACGTGCAGGTCCTGCCAGTCGCTGCCGCTGCGGGAGACGCCGTAGGCGGCGAGGCGCCCGTCGCGGGTGAAGCGCAGGTTCATCACCGCCGCCGTGCCGTCGGCGCTGAGGGTGTTGGGGTCGAGGACGGGGGTGGCTTCGGCCGCCGCCTCGGGGCGGGCCTGGCGGTAGAGCACGGGCTGGTTCTGCAGGCCGTCGTTCTTCCAGAAGTAGTAGCGGTCGCCCTCGCGCTCGGGGACGCCGTAGCGGGGGTAGTCCCACAGCCGGGTGAGGCGGGCGCGGAGCTGCTCCCGCAGCGGGCCGCGGCCGAGGTAGCCGGCCGTGACGGCGTTCTCGGCCTCGGCCCAGGCCACCGTCTCGGCGGCGTCCGGGTCCTCCAGCCAGCGGTAGGGGTCGGCCACGGCGGTGCCGTGGTAGTCCTCGACGACGTCGCCCTTCCGGGCCGGCGGGTAGGCGATGGTCATATCCGAAGCTCCGCGGTCCCCCGTCCGACTCTCATCCGCTCATCCTACAATTGGGGTGTGGTCATCGGCGTCTGCCGGCTGCAGCTCATTCTGCCGGACAACCACTCCCTGAAGGGCAAGCGCAGCGTGGTGCGCTCGATCTGCGCCCGGGTGCGCCAGACCTTCAACGTGGCCATCGCCGAGGTGGAGGACCAGGACGTCTGGCAGGTGGCCGGGCTGGGATTCGCCGTCGTCTCCGGCGACGGCCGCCACGCCGACCGCATGGTGGCCGAGATCGTGGACTTCATCGAGCGCCGGGCGGAGGCGCAGCTCGGCGCCTACGAGGTCGAGCAGGTTGTGGTATAGTCGGTCTTCGAAATCCCGCTCGGGATTTCCTTTCTTTCTGTCTGTTCGAAGGACACGATTGTGCCCAAGCTGAAGACCCACAAGGCGGCCGCCAAGCGCTTCAAGATCACCGCCACCGGCCGCGTGCTGCGCCCGAAGGGGTTCGGCAACAAGAAGCGCTCGGCGAAGAGCAAGCGCACCAAGCGGAAGTACGACGAGTTCTTCCCGGTGTCCGCTTCGACGGCCAAGTTCGTCAAGCAGGTCGTCCCCTACGGCTTCTAGGCGCCGGGCGGACGGCAGGAAACCGGGACCGGGACGCGCGTCGCCGCCGCCCCACAACGAACGCTGAGCAGAGAGCACCGTAATGGCCCGTATTAAGCGTGGCGTCACCAAGCAGAAGCGCCACAAGAAGGTCCTGAAGGCCGCGCGGGGGTACTTCCTCGGGCGGAGCAAGCTGTACAAGGCCGCCCACGAGGCGGTCATGCACGCCTGGGCCTACGCCTACCGCGACCGGCGCAACAAGAAGCGGGACTTTCGCCGGCTGTGGATCACCCGCATCAACGCTGCGGCTCGCCTCAACGGGATGAGCTACAGTCGCCTCATGGATGGGTTGCGCCGCGCCAACGTGACGGTGGATCGCAAGATGCTTGCCGATCTGGCCGTCCGTGACGCGGCCGCGTTTACCCGCATCGCCGAGATGGTGCGTCCCCGCGGCGTCGCCGCTGCCGGCGCGGCCTAGGGGAGACCCTCCCCGGCCCCGGGCAGCGGCCGCCGGACGGCAGACCGCAGCCGCACCCATCTCGGTATACGACGGAGCCTTCGGGCTCCGTTTTTGTTGTCCGGCGCGACCCCGGGCGACCCGGCGCGCACCGGTCGGGGCGCGCCCGACCGCCCCCCGGCACCTGTAGCCGACTCCGCCGAGCGAACCACCCGAGCGAACCACCCGAGCGAACCACCCGATGGTCAGACCACAAGACGAGCCGATCACCAGCCCGGAGAACCCGCAGCTGCGCCTGGCCCGCTCCCTGCTCGAGCCGGCCGGGCGGCGCCGCCAGCGGGCGTTCCTGGTGGAGGGCCTGCGCCTGGTCGAGGCGGCCGCCGCCGCCGCGCCCCCCCGGCTGGTGCTCTACGCCCCGCCGTTCGGGCAGCGCGACGCCCGCGAGCGGCGCCTCCTGCTGGGACTCAGCCGGGCCGGGTGCCCCCTGCGCGCCGTCGCCGGGCCGCTGCTGGCGCAGGTGACGGACACCGTCAGCCCGCAGGGGATCGTCGCCGTCGTGCCGCTGCCGGACGGCGACGCGCCGGACGGCGACGCGCCGGCGCCCGGCCGGGCGCCCCTGGTGCTGGTGCTGGACGCCGTCGGCGATCCGGGCAACGCCGGGACGCTGCTGCGCTCGGCGGTCGGCGCCGGGGCGACGGCCGTGCTGGCGACGAAAGGCACGGTCGATCTGTACGCCCCCAAGGTGGTGCGCGCCGGCGCCGGGGCGCACTTCCTGATGGACGTGGCGGTCGGCCTCGACCGGGGGGGGGTCGCCGGCCGGCTGCCGGCCGGCTGCCAGGTGCTGCTGGCCGACCAGCGGGCGGCGACGCCCTACTGGGAGGCGGACTGGACGCGGCCGACCGCCGTCGTGCTCTCCAGCGAGGCCCACGGGGTGGACGCGGCGACGGCGGCCCTGGCCGGGCGGCGGGTGGCGATCCCCTCCCGGGGCGTCGAATCGCTCAACGTCGCCGTCGCCGGCAGCGTCCTGCTCTTCGAGGCGGTGCGCCAGCGGGCGGTCTCCGCGCCGCCCGCCGCCGGCCCGGCGGGCGCCCGCCGGGCGCGCGCCGGCGCCGGAACGCGACAATCCAGGATCGGAAAGGGAAGGGTAGCGAGATGACTGCTTCGGGAGGGGCCGCGCCGTCCGGGACGGGCCTCGTCGACGAGCTGAACGCCCTGGAGCGGGAGGCGCTGGCCCGGCTGGCCGGCGCCCCGGACGACCGCGTCCTGGAGGAGTGGCGGGTGGAGGTGCTGGGGCGCCGCGGCACCCTGGCGGAGCTGCTGCGCGGGCTGGGGACGCTGACCCCGCAGGAGCGCCCGGCCGCCGGCGCCGCCGGCAACCGGGTGAAGGGGGCGCTCGAGGCGGCCTTCGCCGAGCGCCAGCGGGCCCTGCGGACGCAGGCGCGGGAGCGGGAGCTGGAGGCGGAGCGGATCGACGTCACCCTCCCCGCCCGGGGCGTGCACCGGGGCCTGCTGCACCCCATCCTCCAGCTCCGCCGGGAGGTGGAGGCGGTCTTCTTGCGCCTCGGCTTCACCGTGGTCGAGGGCCCCGAGGTGGAGTACGACCGCTACAACTTCACCCTCCTGAACATGCCCGAGGACCACCCCTCGCGGGACATGCAGGACACCTTCTACGTCGGCAACGTGGGGGCGCGCAGCCCCAACGGCACGCCGGAGGTGCTGCTGCGCACGCACACCTCGCCGGTGCAGATCCGCACCATGCTGACCCAGAAGCCGCCGATCCGCGTGCTCGTCCCCGGGCGGGCCTTCCGCAACGAGGCGACCGACGCCGCCCACGAGGCGCAGTTCTCGCAGGTGGAGGGGTTGTGCGTCGACGAGCACACCACCATGGGCGACCTGCGGGGCAGCCTCACCTTTATGGTCCGCTCCCTCTTCGGCGAGCAGCGCCGGGTGCGCTTCCGCTGCGGCTACTTCCCCTTCGTCGAGCCCGGGGCGGAGTTCGATATGTCCTGCCACGTCTGCGACGGCCGGGGCTGCCGCACCTGCCAGGGGACGGGCTGGATCGAGATCGGGGGCTGCGGCATGGTGCACCCCGTCGTGCTCGAGAACGGCGGCCTCGATCCGGCGCGCTACAGCGGCTGGGCGTTCGGCTTCGGCTTCGAGCGGATGGCCCTGGTGCGCTACGGGGTGGACGACATCCGCCTCTTCTACGGCAACGACCTGCGCTTCCTCAGCCAGTTCGGGTGATCCTCCCGGTACGAGACGGGCGCGACTAGAAAGAGCGAGACGATGAGAGTGTCACTGAAGTGGCTGCGGGACTACCTCGACGTCGCCCTCCCGGCGGACGAGCTCGCCCGCCGGCTGACGATGGCCGGCATCGAGGTGGAGGACATCCACTACCTCGGCGGCGCCTGGGAGCACGTGTGGGTCGCCCGGATCGAGTCGATCGAGCCCCACCCCAACGCCGACCGCCTGACCCTGGTCACCGCCAGCTACGGGGGCGACAACGGCGCCTCCCGCCGGCAGCGGGTGGTCACCGGGGCGACCAACATCAAGGCCGGGGACGTCGTCCCCCTCGGCCTGGTCGGCACCCGCTACCGGGACGGCCACGTCCCCCCCGGGGCGCCGCCCCAGGAGCGGGTGCTGCAGCCGACGACGATGCGCGGCGTCGTCTCGGAGGGGATGGTGATGTCCGGCTACGAGCTGGGCCTCTCGGACGACCACTCCGGCATCCTCGTCCTGCCCCCGGACACGCCGGTCGGGCTGCCCCTGGCTGAGGCCCTGGGCGACACCGTGATCCAGCTCGACCTGAAGGGGCGGGCGGACTGCCTGGCCATGATCGGGGTCGCCCGCGAGGTGGGGGCCCTGACCGCCGTGCGCCCCACGATCACCGTGGCCGAGCCGCAGCCGGCCCGGGAGCGGCGTCCGGACGAGCCGGTGCGCATCGAGATCGCCGCCCCCGACCTGTGCGCCCGCTTCACCGCCGTGCTGCTGAAGGGGGTGAAGATCGGGCCGTCGCCGGCGTGGATGCAGGAGCGACTGCAAGCCGCCGGGGTGCGCCCGATCAACAACGTGGTGGACGTGACCAACTTCGTCATGCTGGAGTGGGGCCAGCCCCTCCACGCCTACGACTACGACCGCGTCCGCGGCGGCACCCTGATCGCCCGCCGGGCGCGCCCCGGAGAGGTCCTGCTGACCCTGGCCGCCGAGCGCCCCGAGCTGGAGCTGAGCCCGGATCAGCTGGTCATCGCCGACGCCGAGCGGGCGGTCGGCCTGGCCGGCGTGATCGGCGGGGCGGACACCGAGGTCACCGAGGGCACCACCGCCGTCCTGCTGGAAGCGGCCAACTTCCTGCCGGTCGCCATCCGGCGCACCGCCCGGGCCTTCCTCCCCCGGCCGACCGAGGCGTCGCGCCGCTTCGAGCGGGGCATCCCCCCCGAGCACACCGTCCCGGCCGCGCTGCGGGCCGCCCAGCTGATCGTCGAGCTGGCCGGGGCGGAGCTGATCGGCGCCCCGGTGGACGTCTACCCTCAGCCCCGCCGGCGCCCCGTGATCCGGCTCAACCCGGGCGAGCTGGAGCGCCTGATCGGCGTACCCTACAGCACCGAGACGATCGAGGGGGTCTTCGACCGGCTGGGCTTCATGTACGAGCAGCCGGGCCCGGCCACCGGCGGCGACTACCTCGTCCACGCTCCCGTCTGGCGGCTGGACGTCGAGCGTCCGGCGGACCTGGTCGAGGAGGTGGTGCGGATCGACGGCTACGAGAAGATCCCCACCACCCTGATGCGCGGCGAGCCGCCGATGCCGCAGTCCAATCCCACCCTGCAGTGGGAGGAGGCGGTGCGGGACGTGCTCGTGGGGGCCGGCTTCGCCGGGCTGCTGACCTACCCCCTGATCAGCCGCCAGCGCCTGGCCCGCCTGCCGCACATGGACGGGCGCGACGCCGCCGGGCGCCTGGCCGCCCTGGTGGACGACCGGATCGCCCCCCCGATCGAGCCGGTCACCCTGGCCAACCCGGCGAGCCAGGACCAGGACGTCCTGCGCACCTCCGGCGTCCCCTCCTTGCTCGAGGCCCTGGGGGCCAACCTGCGCCACGCCGATCGCGACGTGCACCTCTTCGAGCTGGCGCGCGTCTACCTCCGCGACGGCGCCGCGCCGGCCGCCGACCTCCCCGAGGAGCGCCGCGTGCTGACGTTCGTCACCGGCGCCTTCCGCTCGGCCGCCGCCGACTGGGGGCGGCAGGAGAACGACTTCTATTACGTCAAGGCCGTGGCCGAGGCGGTGCTGGAGCGGATGGGGATCTCGGGCCACGGCTACGTCGCCGTGCAGCACCCCGCCTTCCACCCCTACCAGGCCGCCGCCGTCGTGCTCAACCACCGCCCCGAGGCGGCCGGCAAGAAGCCGGTGCAGCCCCAGG
Organism: Chloroflexota bacterium; assembly: GCA_035537855.1. GTDB lineage: Bacteria > Chloroflexota > UBA11872 > UBA12225 > UBA12225 > DATLLM01. Next base: position 7,750 of record DATLLM010000037.1, read on the forward strand.
AGGTGCTGGGCATCGTCGGGCGGCTGGACGAGACCACCGCCGGGGCGTTCGACATCAAGCAGCGGGCGTTCGTCGTCGCCCTGGACTTCGACCGCCTGGTGGAGCACGCCGCGCCCGGGCGCGGCTACACGCCCCTGCCCCGCACCCCGGCGGTGATCGAGGACTTCTCCTTCCTCCTCGCCCGCAGCACCCCGGCCGAGCGCCTGGTGGCGTCCATCCAGCGCGCCGGCGCCCCCCTGGTGGAGTCGGTCACCCTCAAGGGCATCTACGGCGGGGAGGGCATCCCCGAGGGCTACCGCAGCCTGACCTACACCGTGGTCTACCGGGCGCCGGACCACACCCTGACCGCCGACGAGGTCAGCGCCGTGCGGGCCAGGATCGTCCAGGCGGCCGAGCGCCAGACGGGAGCGAAGCTCAGGAGCTGAAGCGGGCCCGGGTACACTCTAGGACGGTATGGACCCCCGCGCGCTGACCGTCCTCGAATTCTCCAAGATCCGCGACCGGCTGGCCGAGCGGGCGGCCTTCGCCGCCAGCCGCGAGCTGGCCCTGGCGCTCGAGCCGTCCGCCGGCCGGCGGGCGATCGAGACGGGCCTGCGGGAGACGGCCGAGGCGCGGCTGATGTTCGAGCTGCAGCCGGACTTCTCGGTGCGGGCGGCGCACGACGTGCGCCCGGCCGCCGGGCGGGCCCGGGTGGGCACGCTGCTGGACGCCGCCGTCCTGCAAGAGGTGCGGGACACGCTGGAGAGCGCGCAGTACGTGCGCGGCGTCCTGAACCGCCTGGCGGACCGCCTGCCCCTGCTCGCCGGCCGGGCGGAGACCCTCGACCCCTGCCCCGAGCTGCTCCGGGCGATCAAGGACAGCATCGGCGAGCGGGGGCAGATCCTGGACACCGCCTCGCCCGCGCTCGGCCGCGTGCGGGCGCAGCTGCGCACGGCCTACAACCGGCTGATGGACGCCTTGCAGCGCATCCTGGACAGCAGCGTCACCCGGACGATGCTCCAGGAGGCCCTGATCACGGTCCGCGCCGGGCGCTACGTCATCCCCGTGCGGGCCGAGGCGCGCAACCAGTTCCGGGGGATCGTGCACGACGAATCGTCGAGCGGGCAGACCGTGTTCATGGAGCCGCTGGCCACCGTCGCCCTGAACAACGAGTGGCGCCACCTGCAGCTGGAGGAGGAGAAGGAGGTCGAGCGGGTGCTGCTGCACCTGTCCGGCCTGGTCGCCGAGTTCGCCGACCGCATCGTCTACGACGTCGACGCCCTGGCCGCGATCGACCTCGCCCTGGCCAAGGCCAAGTACGCCCTCTCCTTGCGCGCCACCGCCCCCCGCCTGGAGGACGGCTACCGGATCAACCTGATCGAGGCCCGCCACCCGCTGCTGACCGGCGCCGTGGTGCCCATCGACGTCCGCCTCGGGACGCCGCCGGCAGGCGCCGCCGTCGCGGCCTGCAACGGGGCGACGACGAGCGGGACGGACCGGGAGACGCCCGCGCCGGCCGAAGACAAGGCCTTCATCGCCCTGGTCATCACCGGCCCCAACACCGGGGGCAAGACGGTGGCCCTGAAGACGGTCGGCCTGCTGCAGCTGATGGCGCAGGCGGGCCTGCACCTGCCGGTGGCCGAGGGCTCGTCGGTGGCCGTCTTCGACCAGATCTTCGCCGACATCGGGGACGAGCAGAGCATCGAGCAGAGCCTCTCCACCTTCTCGTCCCACATGAGCAACATCGTGCGCATCCTGGGCCGGGCGGACGGGCGCTCGCTCGTGCTGCTGGACGAGCTGGGGGCCGGGACGGACCCCGAGGAGGGCTCGGCCCTGGCCCGGGCGATCCTGTCCCACCTGGTCGACCGCGGGGTGCGCACCGTGGCCACGACGCACTACTCGGAGCTGAAGGCCTACGCCTACGGCACCCCGGGGGTGCAGAACGCCAGCGTCGAGTTCGACGTCGAGACGCTGCGCCCCACCTACCGCCTGATCATCGGCCTCCCCGGGCGGAGCAACGCCCTGGCCATCGCCCAGCGCCTCGGGCTGCCCGAGCCGATTCTGGCCGGCGCCCGGGAGATGGTGCGCCCCGAGGAGGCCCAGATCGAGGACCTCCTGGCGGGGATCCAGGCCGAGCGCGACGCCGCCCAGGCGGCCCGGCGCGAGGTGTCGGCGCTCGAAGCGGCGGCGCGGGAGGCGGCCGTCGAGGCGGAGCGCCGGCTGGACGCCCTCGAGGACGAGCGGGTCGCCGTGCTGGAGGCCGCCCGGCGGGAGGCCGCCGCCGAGCTCGAGGCCGCGCGGCAGCAGATCCGGCGGGCCGAGGGCCGCGTCGCCGCCGCCGGCGGCGACCGGATGGAGGTGCTGCGGACCGCGCGCGAGGTGCAGCAGGCGGCCGAGGAGCTGACCGCGCAGCCGGTGCCCCGCCAGCGCCGCCCCGCCCGCCCGGCGCCGGCGGAGGAG
>DATLLM010000038.1:0-14065 GCA_035537855.1 Chloroflexota bacterium
CCCCCGGCCCGCCCCGGCATCTCCTTCACCCATGTGCTGCTCGCCCTGATCTCCTGGGGCGCCCTGGTGGGGATCGTCTACGCCACGAGTCCCGCCCGGCCGGTGTTCCAGGTGGCCTTCTTCGTGGCCCTGTTCTGCGCCCTCTTCTTCACCCTCGCCCCGCTGCTGCGCGCGCTCGCCCTGCGCCTCTCCCACTCCCGGGTCTACGAGCAAGCCGCCCGGGCCCACGCGGCGCGCCAGGCCCTCCTCCTCTCCGGCTTCGTCGTGCTCAACGCCGTGCTGCTGGTGATGCGGGCCTGGAGCGAGCTGAACGCCCTGCTGCTCTTCGGCACCTTCGCCGTGATCGAGGTGGTGGCCCTCGCCCGGCGCTGAGCGCTGAGCGCGCGCCCGCCGGAGCCTCCCGGCGAAACGTCGTGGCCCCCTCCCGGCGCCAGGCGTCATACTCTCGGAGACCGCGGCATGACCGACTTCGAGCGCCTGGCCCGCTACTACGACCTGGAGCACGACGACTACGTCGACGACCTGCCGATGTACGTCGGATTCGCCCAGGCGTCGGCCGGGCGCCCCGGCGCCGGCATCCTGGAGCTGGCCTGCGGCACCGGCCGCTGCCTGCTCCCCCTGGCCGCCGCCGGGCACCGGGTCACCGGGGTGGACGTCTCCCCGGCGATGCTCGACCGGCTGCGCCGCAAAGCGGAGGCGGCCGGCGCGGAGGTGGCCGCACGGGTCGACGCCGTCCAGGGGGACATGCGCGACTTCGACCTCGGCGCCCGCTTCGACCTCGTCTTCATCGCCCTCAACTCCTTGATGCACCTGGAGTCCCAGGCGGAGCAGCGCGCCGCCCTGGCCTGCGCCGGGCGCCACCTGGAGCCGGGCGGGCGCCTGCTGGTCGACCTGTTCAATCCCGACCCGGCCCTGCCCGACGCCGGGCAGGAGGGGCAGCTCTTCCTGCACTGCCTGAAGACCCTGCCGGACGGCGAGCACCTGCTGCACTTCCAGTCGCCGACCGTCGACCGGGCGCGCCAGCTCGTCTCGATGGCCAACTACTACGACGCCATCGCCGCCGACGGGACGGTGAAGCGTCACCTGGCGCCTTTCGCCCTGCGCTACCTCACCCCCGCCGAGCTGGACCTCCTCCTGCCGGCCAGCGGCCTCCTGCCGGAGGGGCTGTACGGCAACTACGACCTCGACCCTTTCGAGACGGGCAGCCCGCGCATGATCGTCGTCGCCACCAGAGGTGATCCATGAGCCGTCCGGTCAAGGTGCTGATGTTCACCGGCTACTACCTGCCCTACGTCAGCGGGCAGGTGATCTACATCCAGCGCCTGGCCGAAGGCCTCGCCCGGCGCGGCCACCAGGTGACCATCCTCTGCGCCCACCACCAGAAGGACACCCCCCTCGAGGAGCGCCTCAACGGGGTGCGGGTGGTGCGCAGCCGCGTCCTGTTCCGCTTCCGCAAGGGCGCGGTGATGCCCCTCTTCTGGGCCGACCTGCGGCGCCTCCTCCCCGAGCACGACGTCTTCCACCGCCACCTCCCCGGGCTGATGGACGCCTACGTCTCCACCCGCCTGGCCACCGCGCTCAACAAGCCGGTGCTGTTCACCCACCACTGCGACATCTACCTCCCCTTCGGCCTCCTCAACGACGCCATCGAAGCGGCGATGCACACGGAGATCCGCTACGCCGGCTCCCTGGCGAACAAGATCGTGACCTACTCCCAGGACTACGCCGCCTACTCCCGCTTCCTCTCCCTCTATAAGGAGAAGGTGGTCTCCGTCTACCCCCCCATCACCATCGGGGTCCCGGACGACGCCCGCGCCGCCGCCTGGCGGACGCGCCTGGGCTTGCAGGGCAAGCGCCTCGTCGGCTTCTCCGGGCGCTTCGCCGCGGACAAAGGGGGCGACGTGCTGCTGAAGGCCCTGCCCCGGCTCCGGGAGCGGGTCCCGGAGGCCCACCTGGTCTACGCCGGGGAGTACCGCCACGTGATGGGCGAGACCTTCTACGAGGAGTGCCAGCCCCTGATCACGGCCCAGCGCGACCACGTCACCTTCCTGGGCAACATGGACATGGCGCAGATGCCGGACTTCTACCGCATGTGCGACGTGTGCAGCGTGCCGTCGACCAACTCGACCGAGTCCTGGGGCATGTGGCAGTCCGAGAGCATGCTCTGCGGCACCCCCGTCGTCACCACCGACCTCCCCGGCGTGCGCGAGTCCGTCCGCGTCACCGGGATGGGCGAGCTCGTCCGCCCGCACGACCCCGAGTCGCTCGCCGACGCCCTGGCCACCGTCCTCACCAACCGCGAGCGGTACGCCACCCCCCCGCCGGGCAAGCGCGACCCCCACGCGGTCTTCCGCCCCGAGCTGACCTTCGACGCCTACGAGCGCTGGTACCGCGAGCTAGTGGAAGCAGGAGTGGGAGTGGGAAAAGGCGGAGGGGCCGTCGACGGGCCATCATCCGAGGAGCCCGATTCTGCGCGGGCGGGAGCGTAGCGCGGCGAGAATCCCGCCGCGCACGGCATCGAGCACGACCCCGGCGAGGTGGAGAAGCGCCACCGTGCCGTCCTGGCCCCGGACACCCGCGGGCGATCGTCAGACGACCCGGGGACGCGTTCGGCGTCAGCCAGAGGACCCAGAGGCCGTAGTGGCCCTCAGCACGTGCGCCACGGGACAGGCACGCACGTACGCGGAATGCGGGCGCCTTCAGCGTCCGGGCCGCGGGGTCGGTACTCGCCGGCGTCGAGCGAGATGCCGTGCGCGGCGGGGAAACCGCCCGCTACGCGTCGTGCCCGCGCAGAATCGGGCTCTTCGGGCGACGGCCTGAGGTCGGTCGTCGCCGCACCGGATCGCGCAGAATCGTCGGTCGTCGCCGCACCGGATGGCGCAAGATCGGGCTCTTCGGGCAGTCGCCCGCCCGAGGCTTCTGCTCTCTCTTCTTCTCTTTATTCTTATGGTCGCGAGGCGCGCCTGACCTCACCGCAGAATCCGGGGGTGGGGAAGATCTTCCCCGGATTGAGCAGTCCGGACGCGTCCCAGGCGCGCTTCACGCCCGCCTGCGCCGCCAGGTCGGCCGCGCTGAGCTGCCAGGGAAGGTAGTCCTGCTTCTCCAGCCCGATCCCGTGCTCCCCGGAGAGGGCCCCGCCGAGGTCGACGCAGGCCCGCAGGATGGCCTCTCCCGCCGCTTTCGCGCGGTCGGCTTCGCCGGGGCGCCGGGCGTCGAAGAGCACGTTGGGGTGCAGGTTGCCGTCGCCGGCGTGGAGGTAGGTGGCCACCGGGAGCCCGGACTCCCGGGAGATGGCGGCGATGCGGTCGATGACCTCGGGGATGCGCGAGCGGGGAACGACGCCGTCGTGGACGTAGTAGTTCGGCGCCAGGCGACCGAGCGCGCCGCGGGCGGCTTTGCGGCCCCGCCAGAGGGTCTCTCGCTCCTTGGCCGCGGTCGCCGTGCGCAGGGAGCGGGCGTGGTACGCCCGGCAGAGGTCGAGCACCCGCTGCAGGTCGCTGCGGGGGTCGTCGGTGAACGCCTCGTCGACCCCTTCCAGCTCGATCAGCAGCACCGCCCCGGCGTCCATCGGGAAGCCGACGTGGAGCCCCTGCTCCACCGCCCGGGCGCTCATCCCGTCCATCATCTCCAGCGCCGCGGGGACGATCCCGGCGGCGATGATCGCCGAGACCGTCTCGCTCGCCTCCCTCGCGGTGTCGTAGACGGCGAGCACGGTGGCGATCGATTCGGCCCGGGTCAGCAGCCGCACGGTCACCTCGGTGACCACGGCCAGCGTCCCCTCGGAGCCCACCAGCAGCCCGAGCAGGTCGAGTCCCGGCCGGTCGGGCGAGCCGCCCAGGCGCACCGGGCGGGCCTCCGGGCCGACGAGCGCTTCCAGCCCCAGGATGTGGTTCGTGGTCACCCCGTAGGCCAGGCAGTGCGCCCCGCCGGAGTTCTCGGCCACGGTGCCGCCGATGGTGCAGGCCGGCTGACTCGAGGGGTCCGGGGCGTAGTACAGCCCGTAGGGCGCCGCCGCCCGGGTCAGCTCGGCGTTGACCACGCCCGGCTCGACCACCGCCAGGCGGTTCTGGGGGTCGATCCGCTTGATCCGGTTCAGCCGGGTGAGGGTGAGCAGGATGCCCCCCTCCTTCGCCACCGCCCCCCCGGAGAGGCCGGTGCCGGCGCCGCGGGGGACGACCGGCACCCCCATCCGCGCGGCCAGGCGCAGCACCTCGGCCACCTGCTCCACCCGCTCCGGGAGCACCACCACGGACGGCTGGCCCTCTTCGAGCGACCCGTCGCCGGCGTACGCCGCCCGCACCGCCCGGTCGGCCAGCGCGTTGCCCGGCCCGACGATGCGCCGCAGCGCGGCCAGCAGCTCCGGCTCAGCCGGCTGCCTGGTCTGGCGCCCCGAGTCGAACGCCGCCGCCGTCTCGCTCGCCGTCGCCATCGTCCTCAGCGTAAGTATGCCCGTTGGCCCGCGCCCCGTTGTGCTGCACCCAGCCGTCGGCCACGTCCCAGGCCCCGAGGGCGTTGCCGGACAGGTCGCAGGTCTCGAAGGTGCCCCCGCCCCCGGCGTAGAGGCGCACGGCGTGCTGCCCGTTGTGCGTCACCCGGCAGCGGCGCAGCACGGGGCGCCCCAGCCAGCCGATCTCGATCCCGGCGCCGCCGTTGCCGGACACGGCGCAGTCCTCGAACGTCCCCGCCCCGCCGAGGCTGACGTAGACCCCGGGGCCCCGCCCGTCCAGCACGACGCAGCGGCGCAGCGTGGGGTTGCCGTCGTGCCCCACCTCCACCCCGGCCAGGGCGTTCCCGACCACGGCGCAGTCCTCGAGCGTCCCGGTGCCGCCGTCGTGGACGAAGACGCCGGAGCCCTGGCCGTCGCGGATCTGGCAGCGGCGCAGCACGGGGCAGGCGCTGCGCCCCCGGATCGCCACCGCCGCCAGGGCGTCCGAGGTGATCTCGCAGTCTTCGAGCACCAGGTGCCCCTGGGGCACGTCGACGGCGAAGCAGGTGCGCCGCTCCAGGCCGGTGCGCCCGCGCAGCACCAGCCCCCGCACCACGGCGTAGCCCGTGGCCATCCGCAGGCAGCTGGACTCGGCCGCCTCGACCACCACCGCCCCCGGCCCGGCGGCCCGGTCGGGGACGACCTCCACCGGGCGGTCGAGGACGATCCCTTCGGCGTAGACGCCCGGCGCGACCAGGATGCGCGTCCCCGCCTCCGCCCCGGCGATGGCGGCGCCGATCGACCCGAACGCGGCGCTGCCGTCCTGCGCCACCCGGCGCACCGCCCGCGGGAACCCGGCCAGCTCGAAGGCGACGTAGTCCTCCTCCGCTTCCGGCCGCAGGGGCCACTCCGGGCGCCGGGCGTCCTCGCCGGCGCCGGCGGTGGCCCCCGGAGCGGCGGCGGCCGGGGCCGCGGCGAGCGCCGCCGCCCAGGTGTCCACCGCCCACCGGGCGACGTCCGGGGCGAATCCCAGGCTCGCCTCCAGGCGCTGCGCCAGCCGGGCGTGCAGGAGGGCCGGCGGCACCCCCGCCGGCCAGCCCAGCAGGTCGACCGCGACCCGCTCCCGCAGGGCGTTGACCAGCACGAAGATGGCCCGGCGTTCCTCGCCGCAGAGGTCGCGCAGGAGGGCCTCGAGGCGCCGCGGGTCGGCGCACAGGGCCCGCCCGTGCGCCGCCAGCAACCCGGTCAGGGTGTCCTCGGCCGCTCCCATCCCGCCGCTCAGCCGCGCCGCCGCGCACCGGGCGGGCGGGGGGCGAACCCCCCTGCCCGCCGGGGGCGAGAGACCGCGCCCGCGCCCCGCGGGGCGCGGGGAGTGGGGGTGCCGAGGCTCAAACCCGAATCTCGCCTTCGACCCGCCCGAAGTGGATGCGCGTGCCGGAGGCGACGGTCACGCTCCGCCCGGGGGGGACGTCCCGCGTGCCGCCGCCGGCGCCGTCGCGCGCGGCCACCGTCCACTTCTCCGCCGTCAGGTTCTGGAGGCCCCAGACCTGCGGATCGCGGGGGTGGCGGGTGACCGCCGCGGCCGGGCGGGAGAAGTCGTAGAGCCGGGCCTCGTCCAGGTGGTGGGGGAAGAGCACGGTGTCGTGGTTGAGCAGCACCAGCTGGCGCCCGATGCGGATGCGGGGCGGCAGGGACAGGGCGGCGCCGCAGGCCCAGCAGGGACCGGCCCGGCCCCCGGATTCGCGCAGCGCGTCCGCGTCGTAGAAGTGCTCGGCGCCGCAGGCGGCGCAGTAGCCGATGGCGTCCCGCAGGCGGACCATCGCCGCCCGCCACTCGCTCTCCCGCACCCGCCCGTTCTGGGGGTCGGCCATGCCCTCGGTGAACGCCCGGGTGAACAGGTCGCGCAGGAAGCGGGGGTAGAGCGGCCAGAAGGCGAGCGCGTTGTCGTGCACGCCCGGCACCGGCCGGTTGGCGTCGTCCCGGGGGTCGAAGACGAACAGCGGCTCCGTGCCGTAGAGGCGGGTCATGGCCGGCAGGTCGAGGCACTTGATCGCCGCCTCCCGGGCGCCCTCCAGGGGGTGGCTCACGGTGAGCATGTAGAAGAGGAGGACGGCGAGGGAGAAGAGGTCCGTCTGGGTGCTGGGCAGGGCGTCGCCGCGCACCACCTCGGGGGCCATGAAGCGGGGCGTGCCCAGCACCCCGCCTTTGCTCGCCCCGTCGACGCCCACGTTGTCGGTGTCGCAGATCAGGACGTCCCCGCTGTCCGGATCGAAGAAGACGTTGCCGAAGGAGATGTCCCGGTAGCAGAGTCCCCGGGCGTGGAGCTGCAGGTAGCTGTCCGCCAGGTGCAGACCGGCGGTGGTCAGGGCGCGGAAGGTGGGCTCGACGCGGCGCTTCATGAGGTCGACGATGCCCTTGTAGCGCGCCTCACGCAGGGGCATGACGTAGCCGAAGCCGGGGACGCCGGGCGCCTCCGCCAGCTCGAGGGGCCACAGGAAGCGGCGGTCGGGCGGCCCGCTGCGGACGAGGGCCTCGATCGCCGTCCGCTGCTCGGCCGTCGCCGCCCCGGGGAGGTACCACTTGAGCGCCACGGCGGCGCCGCCGGCGCCGTCCACCAGCTCCGCCCGGTAGACCTCGCCCTGGTTGCCCCCGCCGAGGAACGCGGCGACGCGGCAGGCCGTGCCCGAGGGCACCGTCTGCACCACCTGATCGGGACGCAGCACCTCGTTCATCGGGCTCATAAGGCACCTACGGCGATCCCGGCCGCGGCCGGAGGGGACGCGGCGGCCGGCGCCGCCGCGGGGGGGCGCAGCAGGGCGGGCAGCGCCCCGACGTGGCAGAGCAGGCCGAGGGTGACGTCGTCGCCGCTGCCCTGCTCGGTCGCCTCGGCGAGCCAGGACTCCAGACCGGCGGCGACCGGATCGAGCCCCTCCTGACGGATCAGGTCGAGCAGATCGGCCCCCACCTGCAAGAACCCGGCGTCCTCCCGGAAGGCGTTGGGGTAGCCGTCGGTGGAGAGCAGCACGACGGCCGGGCTCGTGCCGGCGGAGATCGTCTGGAAGGCGATCCGGAAGTCCCGCCAGGCGCCGGGGGCGCAGAGGGACGTGGTCTGCCCGCCGAACAGGCGGGCGTCCCCGGGCAGGGGGCGGCCGACCTGCCCCCCCTGGGACACGGTCAGCACCTCCCCGTCGCCGAGCTGGAAGTAGAGCAGGAAGGTCTGCCCCAGCCAGACGGTCGAGAGGGTCGCCCCGTAGGCCAGCAGGGGGTTGGCGGCGAGCGATTCCTGCGCCGCCGCCCCGCCCTCGACGACCAGGCGCTGCACCTCCTCGGGCCCGAACGGGTGGGCCAGGTAGTGGGCCTGCGTCGCCGCCTGCCAGCGGCGGGTCAGCACCTCGACCAGGTCCTCGAGGCCGGCCAGGTCGGGCGGCCGGTCGGCGCCGCCGCCCTCCAGGGTGGCGGCCGCCACCTCGAGGGCCGTCTCCACCGCCAGCCGGGCGCCGACGTCGCTGCGGAAGCAGCGGGCGCTGCCGTGCCCGTCGGCGATCGCCACCGCCAGCGGCGGCCCCTCGCCGGAGTCCGGCCACCAGCGCAGGGCGTCCTGGTTGGGCAGCCCGCGGCGGCGGTGACTCGCCCCGCGGACGCTCGTCCCCACGACCCGCCAGGCGCCCATCACCAGACGTCGGCCGACGTCCCCGGGGCGGCCACCGGGGCGACGGCGGCGAGCACCGGAGCCGGCGGCGCCTGGACGCTCCCCCCCGCCCCGCCGGCGGGCACGGTGCCGCCGATCGCCGGTTGGGCCGCCGGGGCCGCCGGGGCCGTCTGGCTGGCGGGCGACGAGGCCGCCTGGAGCACGGCGGTGGAGACCCACCGGATGTGGCGCACGAGCGCCTCCGGGTTGTTCGCCTGCAGGGGATCGATCTCCGGGTGGGCGATGAAGCGGCGCAGCACCTCGAGGTCGGCGTCGTCGCCGATGGCGATCGCCACCCGCACCGCCTTCTTCCCCCAGGGCTCGCCGAGCAGGGCGTCGAGGCCCTTGCCGAAGTCGTCCGTCGGCTGCCCGTCCGAGATCATCACCAGCACCGGGGGCAGGGCCCGATCGGACATCGGCGGGATCTTCAGCTCGCCGGCGACGAGCTTGAGGGCCGCCCCCATGTCCGTCGTGCCCCCGGCCTTGAGGTCGTCCCACTTGAAGTCGGCCACCGGGGTGGTCTGGCCCAGGTGCCACTGGGCCCCGCTGGCGAAGCGCACCACCCGCACCAGCACCTGGGCGTTGGGATTCTCGTCGGCCACCCGCTGCATGTGCGGGATGGCCTCGCGCACGGCGTTGTTCAGCGCCTGGATCTTCCCGTGCGACCCCATCGAGCCGGAGCAGTCGGCGAGCCAGATGAAGTGCAGCGGGCGGGTGGCTAGCTCCCCGCCGGGTCGTCGGATCACGTCACGCGCCTCCAGGGTGTCATCAGCCGCACCCCGGGCCGCGCCCGCCGCGCGGCCGCCGGTAACCGGCTGTGCCCATTTAGACGGGCCTGGAGGCAGAACGTTGCACGGCCTCCGTCTGAGGTGCGCCTTAGAGGCGTTCAGTCCGGGCCCAAGGACGTTTCATGTTCGGCTCGAAACGGTGCACGATCTGTAGGTTCTCCTTAACACTCGTCGTCGACCGGCGCACCCCCGCCGGCCCGGCCGGCGGGGGTGCGGGCGAGTGCTACCCTAAGGCCGAACCCATGAGCACGAGTGAGACCCTGCTGACAGTCCTGGACCACGGCCCGGCGGACGCGGCGGCGATCGTCGTCCCGGACGGGCCGCGGCTGACCTACGGCGAGCTGCGCGCGGCCGTCCGCGAGGCGGCGGACGGCTTCGCCGCGCTCGGCATCGGCCGGGAGGACCGCATCGCCCTCGTCCTCCCTAACGGGGCAGAGTGCCTCGTCGCCTTTCTGGCGGCCGCCGTGGCCGCCACGGCGGCGCCGCTCAATCCGGCGTACACCGAGAGCGAGTTCCGCTTCTACATGGAGGACACCGGCGCCCGGGCGCTGGTCGTCCCTCCCGGGGGGGCGGAGGCCGCCCGGGAGGCGCTCCCGGAGGGGGCCATCCTGATCGAGGCCGCCCTCGAAGCCCGCCCCGGGGGGCTCGCCCTGCGCCTGGAGAGCGCGGCCCCGCGCACGCCGGGGCGCACGGCCGGCGCGCCCGCCCCGGACGACGTCGCCCTGGTGCTCCACACCAGCGGCACCACCAGCCGCCCCAAGCGGGTGCCCCTGCGGCACCGCAACCTGGCGGCCTCGGTCGCGCACATCGTCGCCAGCTACGACCTCAGCGGGGACGACGTCTCGCTCTGCGTCATGCCCCTGTTCCACGTCCACGGCCTGATCGCCTCGTCCCTGTCCACCTTCCGCTCCGGCGGCACGGTGGTCGTCCCCACCCGGTTCGATCCGCTCGGCTTCTGGCCGGTGGCCGCCGCCCACCGCGCCACCTGGTACTCGGCCGTGCCCACCATCCACCAGCTGCTCCTGGCCCGCTCCCGGGCCGGCGAGCGCCCGGCGGGGGCGGAGACGCTGCGCTTCATCCGCTCCTGCAGCTCGGCCCTCTCCCCGGCCACGATGGTCAGCCTGGAGGACCGCTTCGGCGCCCCCGTGCTCGAGGCCTACGGCATGACCGAGGCGGCCCACCAGATGGCCTCGAACCCCCTGCCCCCCGGCGTGCGCCTCCCCGGCACCGTCGGACAGGCCACGGGGATCAACCTGGGGATCATGGACGACGAGGGCGCCCTGCTCGCCTCCGGCACCAGCGGCGAGGTGGTCATCCGGGGCCCCAACGTGATCGGCGGCTACGAGAGCAACCCGGAGGCGAACGCCACCTCCTTCACCGCCGGCTGGTTCCGCACCGGCGATCTGGGAATCCTGGACGGGAACGGCTACCTGACCCTGCTCAGCCGGATCAAGGAGCTGATCAACCGGGGCGGGGAGAAGATCTCCCCCCGCGAGATCGACGACGTCCTGCTGACCCATCCGGCCGTCGCCGAGGCGGTGGCCTTCGGCACGCCCCACCGCACCTGGGGCGAGGAGGTGGCCGCCGCCGTCGTGCTGCGCCAGCCGGCCTCCGAGGACGACCTGCTCGAGCACTGCCGGGCCCAGCTGGCCTCCTTCAAGGTGCCGCGCACCATCCACCTGGTGGACGCCATCCCCCGCACCGCGACCGGCAAGGTGCAGCGGCGCAACGTGGCCGCCGCGTTCGTGAAAGCGGAATGAGGTTCGCCATCGTCGGCGCCGGCGCCACCGGCGGTTTCCTCGGCGCCCACCTCTCCCGCGCCGGCGAGGACGTCACCCTCATCGCCCGCGGCCCCCACCTGGCGGCCATGCGGGCCGCCGGCGTCACCGTGCGCAGCCCGGACGGCGACTTCGTCGCCCACCCCACCTGCACGGACAACCTCGCGGCCGTCGGCGCGGCGGACGCCGTCTTCCTCACCGTCAAGGCCCACGCCCTGACGGCCATGGCCCCCCTGCTCGGCCCCCTGCTGGGCCCCGAGACGGCCGTCATCCCGGCCCAGAACGGCATCCCCTGGTGGTACTTCCACGGCGCGGAAGGCCCCCTGGCCGGCACCCGCCTGGAGACGGTCGATCCCGGCGGCGTGATCGACGCCAGCATCGACGTGCGCCGCGTGCTGGGCTGCATCGTCTACCCGGCGACGCGCATCGTCGCCCCCGGCGTGATCGAGCACATCGAGGGCAACCGCTTCACCGTGGCCGAGCTGGACGACAGCCGCAGCGAGCGCCGCGAGGCGGTCGCGGACGCCCTGACCCGCGCCGGCCTGCGCTGCCCCACCCGCACGCGCATCCGCAGCGAGCTGTGGCTCAAGCTGCTGGGCAACGTGGCCTTCAACCCCATCAGCGCCCTCACCCGGGCCACGCTCGAGGACATCGCCACCATGCCCCAGACGCGCGACGTCGCCCGGGCGGTGATGGAGGAGGCGGACGCGGTCGCCCGGGGCCTCAACGTGCGCCTGGACTTCACCGTCGAGCAGCGCCTGAACGGGGCCCAGCGCGTCGGGCAGCACAAGACCTCCATGCTCCAGGACGTGGAGTCCGGGCGGCCGCTCGAAGTCGAGGCCCTCGTGGGGGCCGTGGTCGAGCTGGCCGACCTGCTCGGCGTCCCGGTGCCCCACACCCGCACCGTCTACGCCTGCACCCGGCTGCTCGACCGCACCCTGCGCGGGGTCAAGTGACCGCTCCCTCCGGCGCCCCCTCCGGCGCCCCCTCCGGGACACCCTCAGGGGCCGCCGCGCCCGAACGCGTGCGCGTCGGCCTGGTCGGCGCCGGCTTCGCCGCCGGCCTGCACCTGCGGGCCTACCGGGCCTGCACCGCCCCCGGGGCGCGCGTGGTGGCCATCGCCGGGGCCCACGAGGCCCGCGCCCGGGCGGCGGCCGACGGGTTCGGCATCCCGGACGCCTACGACGACTACCGGCGCCTGCTCGACCGTCCGGACGTGGACGTGATCGACCTCTGCGCCCCGAACCACCTGCACCAGCAGATCGCCCTCGACGCCCTCAGCGCCGGCAAGCACCTGATCGTCGAGAAGCCCCTCACCGGCTACTTCGGCGGCCCGGACGCCGCCGACCCGGTGGGCGCCACGTCGCGGGCGCTGATGCTGCGCGGGGCCCTGGCCAGCGCCGACGCCATCCTGGCCGCCGCCGCCGCCGCCGGGCGGCGCCTGATGTACGCCGAGAACTTCGTCTACGCCCCGGCGATCGAGCGGGCCAAGGGGCTGGTCGCCACCGCCGGCGCCCCCATCCTGGAGATGCGCGCCCAGGAGTGCCACTCCGGGTCCCACGCCGCCTACGCCCGGCGCTGGCGCGAGGCCGGGGGCGGCGCCCTGCTGCGCCTCGGCGCGCACCCCATCGGCGCCGCCCTGCACCTCAAGCGCTGGGAGGGGGAGCGCCGCACCGGCCAGCCCACCCGCCTGCGCAGCGTCAGCTGCGAGGTGGCCGATCTGACCGCGACCCCCGCCTTCCGGGCCGCGGACGGCGCCAGCCGGGACTGGCTCGTGCACGACTGGGAGGACGTGGAGAGCTGGGCCTGCGCGGTGCTCACGTTCGAGGACGGGAGCCGCGCCACCTGCCTCGCCGCCGACACCGTGCTCGGCGGCATGGACGACACCGTCCACCTCTACCTGCCCAACGCCCGGATCAACTGCAACTTCACCCACAGCACCGCCCTCCAGGTGTACGCTCCGGACGGCGCCGTCTTCCCCGGCGAGCCCCTCCAGGAGAAGCTCTCCACCAACGCCGGCTGGAGCTACCCGCCGCTGGATATGGAGTACATGCTGGGCTACGCCGCCGAGATCCAGGACTTCGTCGCCGCCGTCGCCGCCGACCGCCCGCCGGTCTCCGGCGGCGACCTGGGGCGGGCCGTCGTCGAAGCGATCTACGCCGCCTACCTCGCCGCCGAGACGGGGCGCCGCGTCGACCTGCCGGCGGGGTAGGGGACCCAGGGGGACGCGCATGCGACTCGGGATCGACACCTTCAGCATCCGCTGGCAGGGCTGGGACGCCTTCCAGACCCTGGACTACGCCGCCGGCCTCGGGCTGGACGTGGTGCAGTTCTCCACCCGCGAGAACCTGGCCTCGCACGACCCCGGCTACCTCGCCGAGGTGCGGGCCCACGCCGGCCGCCTGGGCCTCGGGGTGGAGATCGGGATGGGCAGCATCGACCGCTTCGCGGCCACGTTCCGCCCGGAGCTGGGCAGCGGCGCCGAGCAGCTGACGGACATGTGCCGCGCCGCCGCCCCGCTCGGGTCGCCCATCGTGCGCTGCTTCCTCGGCATGCAGGGCGACCGCCTGGGCCGGGTGCCGTTCGCCGAGCACGTCGCCGAGTGCGAGCGCACCATCACCGCCGTCGCCCCCCTGGCGCGCGACCTCGGCCTGAAGATCGCCGTCGAGAATCACGGCTTCGGGGACTTCCTCGCGGACGAGCTGCGGGCGATGATCGAGCGGATCGGCCCGGACGTGGCCGCCGCCACCCTGGACACGGGCAATCCGGCGTACTGCGCCGAGCCCCCGCTGTACAGCGCCGAGGTGCTCGCCCCCTACGTCGCCACCACCCACTTCCGGGACACCGCCGTCTGGGAGACGGCGGACGGGGCCAGCGCCCAGTGGACGGTGCTCGGCCAGGGGACGGTCGACCTCGCGGCGATCACCGCGCTCGTCACCCGGGAGTGCCCCACCATCGCGGTCAACCTGGAGGTGATCACCGGCGGGCCGCCCCGCTCGATCCCGTACCTCGACCCGCAGAGCGAGTTCTGGCGCCTCTACCCGGAGATGCCCGCCCGCTCCCTCGCCCGCTTCGTCGCCCTGGCCCGCGGTGGCGCCCGCGACGGGGCCGGCCCGCTCGAGCAGCTCCTCGGTCAGCCCGGCGCGGACACCGCCCCGGACCTGGCGGCGCGCCTCAAGGCGCAGCAGCTCCAGCACTTCGAGGCCAGCGTCGCCTACGCCCGCGACGTCCTCGGCCTCGGCGACCGCCCCCGCGCTGCGTAGCGCCGCCCCGGGCGACGCGCTACGATTCCCGGCGCGAGGAGGACGGAGAGTGGGCATATCGCGGCGCCGGAGTCTGGCAACACTCGGGGCGGTGACGGCAGCGGGGGCGGCGGGGGTGAGCG
>DATLLM010000039.1:0-10890 GCA_035537855.1 Chloroflexota bacterium
GCCCCTCGACGGTCCCGCCGCCCAGCTCCTTCCCCGCCCCCATGATGTGCGGCGGGCGCAGCGCGGAGAAGGGGAACCCGCCGGACTCGAACGCCCGGGTGAGGACGCCCTCGCAGGCCACCTTGCCCGTGCCGTAGGGGCGCTCCGTCTCCTTGGGCGCGTCCTCCTTGATGGGGAACGGCCCCTCGATGGTCGGGGCGTAGACGAAGTCGGTGGAGATGAAGACGTAGTGGCCCGTCTTCCCGGAGAAGGTGGGGACGGCGTCCTCCGCCTCCGCCGGGCGGTACAGGGCGCAGTCCACCACCAGATCGAACGTGCGCCCCGCGAGGGCCGCGGCCAGCGCCCCCGGCTGGGCGCGGTCGACCCGGACGAAGTCCACGTCCGGGTCGGTGCTGGGCTTGTTGCCCCGCCCGGCCGAGGTGACCTTCCAGCCGGCCCCTTTCAGCTCGTTGACGATCCCGGTGCCGAGGAAGCCGGCCCCCCCGACGACGAGTGCAGTTCCTGCCATCTTCCTGTCCTCACCTGAAGGGCACAATTGCCCCGGCGTATGGTACGGGCGCAGGGCGGGGCCATGCTGGCGGCGGCGGGCGCCGCCGCCATCTGGGGCGGGATGTACGTGGTCAGCAAGGTGGTGCTGGAGGTCGTCCCCCCCTTCACCCTGGTGGCCCTGCGCCTGGCCGTCGCCGCCGTCCTGTTCGGGGCGGTGGTGGCGCTGGGACGCAGCGCCCCACCCCGGCGCCGGGACGTCCCCCGGCTGCTGTTCGCCGGGGTCGTCGGCTTCGGGCTCTCCCTCGGAGCGCAGTTCGCCGGGACGCGCCTCTCCACCGCCCACGACGGCGCCCTGATCACCTGCGCCACGCCGGCCTTCATCGCCGTCTTCGCCGGGCCGCTCCTGCGCGAGCGGGTCTCCCCCCGGCGCTGGCTGGCCACGGGGCTGGCCACCGCCGGGGTGCTGTTCGTCGCCGCCGGGAGCACCGCGCCCGACGCGACGGCGCCGCACCCGGTCACGGGCAACGCCCTGCTGCTGATCGCGGCCGTGACCTGGGCGCTGTACACCGTCCTGGCCAAGGCGAGCATGGCCAGCGCCTCGCCGCTGACGGTCTCCTTCTACGCCACCCTGGGCGGGCTGCTGGCGATGGCCCCGGCGGTGGCGGCCGAGGGGGTGCTGGAGGGCTTCCCGGACTGGGCGGCGCTCTCCCCCGGGGTCTGGCTGGGAATCCTGTACCTCGGCGCCGTCTCCACCGCCGTCGCCTTCTACCTCTGGAACCGCGCCTTCGAGACGCTCGACGCCGCCGTCGGGGCGCTCCTCTTCTTCGTCCAGCCGGTGGTCGGCGCCCTGCTGGGCTGGCTCCTGCTGGGAGAGCGGCTGCCGCCGGCGTTCTTCCTCGGCGGCGCGGCCATCGCCGTCGGCGTGCTCCTGGCGGCGGGGGAGACGGAGGCCCGCGCGGCTACACCGGCCGGTCGTAGAGGGTGACGTTCTCCCCGGCGATCGGGTCGTGCACGACGATCCCGGCCGCGCCGAAGGACGCGGCGCAGACGGGGGCCTCGCCGGCCTCGAAGTGGGCGAAGTTGCGCGCCACCACCTCCCGCGCGGCGTGCACCACCGCGGTGGGCAGGCGCTGGGAGCGGGCGTCCGGGTAGCTGCCGGCCAGGTCGGCGACGCTCGCCCCGAGGAACTTGACCCGGTAGATGCGCTCCAGGCAGTCGATCAGGCTGTCCTTGCCGTACCCCAGGCAGACGGTCGAGCCGTCCGGGCGGCGGGCCTTGCGGAAGAAGTGGGTGTTGCTCGTGCGCGAGCCCTTGTTCTCGATCCAGTAGCGCAGCCCGCGGTACTGGCTGTCGCTCTCCACCTTGCCCATGGTGAAGACGGTCTGGCTCTCCTGGTTGACGGGCCCCTCGAAGTCCGCCGGGGTGAGCCAGTTGTTCTCGTAGATCACGTTCAGGCCGTTGGTGTGGCTCACCATCACCTGGATGGCGTCGAACGCGTCCTTGCCGAAGTCGCGGCGCAGGCGCTGCTTCTGCCCCACCCCGTAGAGCGAGAGCGGGGTCAGCTTGAGGAAGTGCATGAAGACGTCGACCCAGTGGATTCCGACGTAGCTGAAGGGGTCGGACTGCTCGACCCACTTGAAGGTCTGCGTCGAGACCTCGAGCGGCTCCTCGAGCACGCCGCGGGCGTAGACGGGGGTGCCCAGGTCCGCGGCCAGCTCGCCGAAGATCTTGAGGTGGTCGGGGTCGTAGCGCTTGTGCATGTCCGCGCCGACGATCAGCCCGGCCGCCTCGGCGGCGGCGATGATCTCGTCCGCCTCGTTCAGGTCGAGGCACATCGGCTTCTCCGTCACCACGTGGCAGCCGTGACGCAGGGCCTCCATGATCGGCTCGGTGTGCAGGTGGTCGGGGGTGGCGACGAAGACCACGTCCAGATCGGGATGGTCGCGGAAGATGTCCTTCCAGGGCGTGTCCCCGGAGTACCCCCGCGGGCGCCGCCCGGTGACCACCTCCGTCTCCGCCTCGGCCCGCCGGGCCGAGCCCTCCGAGCGGGTGCCGACGGCGACCAGCTCGAAGCGCACGTCGGCGTAGCGCCCGGCGTAGTCGTCCAGCCCCACCCGGTCGAGGTAGGGGGCGATCCCGTTGCGCACGAGGTCCCACAGGGTGCCGACGACGACGTCGGCGCCGAACATGCCGTACCCCAGCAGGGCGGCCCGAATCACCTTCTCGGTCATCAGTTCGCTGTCCAGAGTCCCGTATTCGCTCAGGCGGCCGGGGCCGCCTGGTACACCACCTGGCCGGCGGCGACCGTGGCCACCACGTCCAGGCGGGCCGCGGCTTCGTCCCAGCGGAACAGGAGCAGATCGGCGGCCATGCCCGGGGCCAGGGCGCCGTAGCTGCCGTCCACGCCGAACACCCGGGCGGGGTTGCGCGTCGCCAGCACGAACGTCTCGGCCAGGGACGTGCCGGCGAAGCGCACCGTGTTGGCCACCCCCTCGTGCAGGCGCAGGCCGGACCCGGCCAGGTACGGCGTGTCCGCCACCTGGATGCGCCCCTCGGGCGTGATCTCCAGGGTCTGCCCGCCGGGACGGGTGTAGCGCCCGGGTGGGCGTCCGGCGATGGCGATGGCGTCGCTGACCAGCACGGCCCGCTCCAGCCCCTTGGCGCGCACCATGGACTTCAGCACGGAGGGGGGGAGGTGGTGCCCGTCCGGGATCAGCCCCGCCGTCAGCCGGTCCTCGGCCAGCTGCTCCCAGATGTAGTTGGGGTGCCGCGGCAGGACGGCGTGGGCCCCGTTCCCCAGGTGCGTGCAGTGCCGCGCGCCGGCGGCGACGGCGTCGCGGATCTGCTCGACCGAGCCCCCGTGGTGGCCGAGGGAGACGACCACCCCATCGGCGGCGAGCCGCTCGACGAAGGGGATCGCCCCGGGGAGCTCGGGCGCCAGGGTGACGTAGCCGATCCTCCCCCCGGCGGCGTCCTGCATCCGCCGGAACTCGTCCAGGTCCGGCGGGCGGGTGTGGGCTCTGGGGTGGGCCCCCCGCGGCCCGTCCTCGGAGGAGATGTATGGCCCCTCGATGTGCAGCGTCACCGCGGCGTGGGCCACCCGGGGGTCGGTCTCGCAGGCCTCCCGGATGGCCCGCAGGCTGGCGGTCATCCGCTCGGCGCTCTGGGTGGTCACCGTCGGGCAGAACCGCGCCACCCCCCCCTCCCAGAGCAGCCGCATCACGGCCACCACGTCTTCCGGCGTCGTGTCCGGGGCGTTCAGGTCGCGCCCGCCGAAGCCGTTGACCTGGCTATCGAAGAGCGCCGGAGCGAGCCAGAGCCCGTCGTCGCCCAGCACGTCCGGGCCCTGGGCCGTCTCGTCAGGAGCCGGCGCCACCGATTCGATCGTCTGCCCTTCGACGGTGACCTCGATCGGTTCCGAGGTCTGGACGTTTCTTCCCCGCAGTCGCACGGGGTCAGGTTAGCGAACGACTCCGCCCCCCTGCCAGCAGCCGGCCGGGCGCACTCCGGTCAGGGGCGCCCACCCGACCACGGTCAGGAATGTCGTCCTACCCGGCGCGGCGCGACCAAATCGGGGGCCGGCCCGCGTTTTCTCTTGCGATTGGAGCACGACAGAGCCATGAACATGCAGAACCGCCCCTGCCCGAGCTGCCAGTTCCCCAACACCGCCCGCATGGCGGACGGCGTGGCGGTCTGCTTCAACTGCCGCGCCACCTGGGACCCGAACGACCCGGAGGGGAGCCTGAAGGCGCCCCGGCAGCGGGCGGCGCCCCCCGAGCCACCGCCCCACGCGTTCACGCCCGTGCAGCTGGCGCGGCTGCGCGTCTACCGCGAGGCCGTGCGCGCCGGCTTCTACAACGAGGGGCTCCCGGCGCGGCCGATCGCCGCCTGAATCGCCCGCCGGGCGTAGACGCGGGTCATCGCCGCCCGGTACTCGGCGGAGCCGTGGACGTCGCTCAAGCAGTCGATCCCCGCGGCGGCCGACTCCGCGGCCCGGGCGATGGCCGCCGCCGAGGGCGACTCCCCCTCGAGCGCCTGCTCCACCGCCGTCGCCCGCACCGGCTGCGCGCCGGCGCCGGTGACGCCCACCCTGAGCCGCTCGATGCGCCCCCCCGCCAGACGGGCCACGGCGGCGACGCCGACCACGGCGTAGTGCGACGCCTTATTCGGTCGCTTCAGATAGGCCCCCCCGCTTCCCGGGCCGAGGCGCGGCACGCGCAGCTCGACGAGCAGCTCGTCCGGCGCCAGGGCGGTGCTGAACAGCCCGGAGAAGAACTCCGCCACCGGAATCGTGCGCCGCCCGCCGGGGCCCTGGGCGACGACCTCGGCCTCCAGGGCCAGCACCGTCGCCGGGTAGTCGGCCGCCGGGTCGGCGTGCGCCAGGGCGCCCCCGATCGTCCCCCGGTTGCGCACCTGCGGGTCGCCGATCACGGCGGCCGTCTCGGCCAGCACCCGGCAGTGCCGGTCAACGGTGGCGTCGGCCGCGAGCTGGGCGTGGGTGACCAGCGCACCGATAGCCAGCCGGTCGCCGTCCTCCCGGACGGCGCGCAGCTCGCCGAGGCGGCCGATGTCCACCAGCACCTCCGGCTGGGCCAGGCGCAGCTTCATCAGCGGGATCAGGCTGTGCCCTCCGGCCAGCACCCGGCCCCGGTCGCCCAGCTCGGACAGGCGGGCGACCGCCTCGTCCACGCTGCTCGGGGTCTCGTACTCGAACGCGGTCGCGATCATCGCCCCGTCCCTCCCTCGACGCCCGGCCGGGCCCCGGACGCGCCCGGACTCACCGCCACGCGCTCCGCCTCCTGCAGGATGCGCCAGACGCGCTCGGCGGTGATCGGCATCTCCACGTCGCGCACGCCCAGGTGGGCCAGGGCGTCGACCACGGCGTTGCACACCGCCGGGGTGGCCCCGATCGTCCCGGCCTCGCCGACCCCCTTGGCGCCGAGGGGGTTGACCGGCGTCGGCGTCTCGGTGTGGTCGAGCTCGAAGCGGGGCAACCCGGAGGCCAGGGGCAGGGCGTAGTCCATCAGGGTGCCGGTGAGCGGCTGGCCGTTCTCGTCGAACTGCGCCCCCTCGAAGAGGGCCTGCCCGATCCCCTGGGTCAGCCCGCCGTGGACCTGGCCGGCGACGAGCAGGGGGCTGATGATCCGGCCGCAGTCGTCGACGGCGACCATCCGCTTCAGCTCGACGTCTCCCGTCTCCCGCTCGATCTCCACCACGGCGATGTGGGTGCCGAAGGGCCAGGTGAAGTTCGTGGGGTCGAACGCGGCGGTCGCCTCCAGGCCCGGCTCGATCTCCTGGGGCAGGCGGTCCACCTGCAGGTAGGCCGTCTTGGCCACCTCCTGGATGGTCACCGCCCGGTCCGGCAGCCCGCCGACGTGCAGCCGGCCGCCGTCGTAGACGACGTCCTCGGGGGAGGCCTCGAGCAGGTGGGCGGCGATGCGCTTCGCTTTGGCCCGCACCCGGTCGGTCGCCCGCATCAGGGCCGCGCCGCCGACGGCGGTGCCCCGAGAGCCGTAGGTGCCCATGCCGTACTGAACCGTGGCCGTGTCCCCGTGGACGACGACGATGTCCTCGAACGGCACCCCCAGCTCGTCCGAGACGATCTGGGCGAAGGTCGTCTCCTGGCCCTGGCCGTGGGGCGAGACGCCGGTCAGCACGGTCACCTTGCCGGACGGCTCGAAGCGCACCGTGCTGCTCTCCCAGCCGATGCCCCCGCCGGAGCCGGAGGGGTTGAAGCCGGACAGCTCGATGTAGCTGGAGATGCCGATGCCCATCAGGCGCTCGCCGCCGGCGTTGACCCGGCGCTGCTCGGCGCGCAGGGCGGGGTAGTCCGCCATCTCCAGCGCCCGGTCGAGCGCCGCTTCGTAGTCCCCGGAGTCGTAGTCGACGCCGGCCTGCGAGGTGTAGGGGAACCGGTCCTTGGGGATGAAGTTGCGCCGCCGGAACTCGGCCGGGTCGATCCCCGCCTCCCGGGCGGCGACGTCCACGATCCGCTCCACCAGGTGCACCCCTTCCGGCCGGCCGGCGCCGCGGTAGGCGTCCGTTGGGGGCAGGGTGGTGTAGACGGCGATCAGCTCGCTGTGCAGGGCGGGGATGTCGTAGCAGCCGGAGAGGACGAGGTTGGAGAGGGTGGGGATGGCCTCGGTGTTGATCTGGGCGTAGGCCCCCAGGTCGGCGACGATGCGCGTGCGCAGGCCGACGATCTTGCTCTCCGCGTCGAGCGCCAGCTCGACGTAGTCCACCTGGCCCCGGCCGTGGGTCGTGGCGGCGAAGCTCTCCCGCCGGTCCTCGATCCACTTCACCGGCCGGTGCAGCAGGGTGGCGGCCCGGGCGGTGAGCGCCTCCTCGGCGTAGATGTTCAGCTTGCAGCCGAAGCCGCCGCCCACCTCGGGGACGATCACCCGCACCCGGTGCTCGGGGAGGTCGAGCATCGCCGCCAGGTTGGTGCGCAGCAAGTGGGGGATCTGACTCGACGACCAGACGGTGAGCTGCTGCGGCCCCCGCTCCCAGCGGGCGACGACGCCACGGGTCTCCATCGGGTTGGGGATCAAGCGCTGGTTGACCAGGCGCAGGCTGACCGTGCGGGCGGCCCGCTGGAAGGCGGCGTCGGTCGCCGCCTTGTCGCCCACCTCGGTGCGGAAGGCCTCGTTGTTCGGGGCGTTGTCCCAGATGGTGGCCGCGCCCGGCTGGAGGGCCCGCTCCACGTCCACCACCGCCGGCAGATCCTCGTAGTCCACGTCCACCAGGTCGGCGGCGTCCCGGGCGGCGTAGCGACTCTCGGCGACGACGAACGCCACCGGGTCGCCGACCATCCGCACCTTGTCCTTGCACAGCGGGTCGTGCCGGCTGGTGTGCACGCCGGCCAGCGTCCAGGCGTTCGGCAGGGGGCCGTCGAAGTGCAGGTCCTGGGCCGTGTAGACGGCGACGACCCCGGGCGCCGCCCTGGCCCGCGCGGCGTCGATGCCGCGGATCCACCCGTGGGCGATGGGGCTGCGCACGACGACGCCGTAGAGCATGTCCACCATGCGGATGTCGTCGACGTAGGTGGACTGCCCGGTGATCAGGCGGGGGTCCTCGACGCGCTTGACGCGCGCCCCGACCATTCGCATCACGGCCATCGCTCAGCGCTCCCCCGCCCCGGCGCGGCGGACGGCGACCTCACCCGACTCCAGACCGCGGGCCTCCGCCTCCCGGATCACGCCGGCGGACGTGTCCCCTTCCACGCCGTAGTCGGCCGCCTCGTGGTTGCGGGCCGCGTGCTGCACGGCGTTGACGATGTGCTCGTAGCCGGTGCAGCGGCAGATGTTGCCGTCCAGTCCGGCCCGGATTTGCCCCTCGTCCGGGTTGGGGTTGGCTTTCAGCAGCCCCCACACGGCCATGATCATCCCCGGCGTGCAGAAGCCGCACTGCAGGCCGTGCTCCTCCCAGAACCCCGTCTGGATGGGGTGCAGGCGCTCGTCGCTGGCCAGCCCCTCCACCGTCGTCACGCTCGCCCCGTCCGCCTGGACGGCGAACATGGTGCAGGACTTGGCGATCTCCCCGTCGACCGCCACCGTGCAGGCGCCGCACTGACTCGTGTCGCAACCGACGTGGGTGCCGGTCAGACCGAGCGTGTCTCGTAGGAAGTGCACCAGGAGCAGCCGGGGCTCCACCTCCCGCTGGTGGCGGGCGCCGTTGACGGTGACGGTGACGGACCGATTCATGTGTCCCTCCCTGCAACCTACCTGGAGACGGTTGACGATCTCGCTCCCGGGCGGACGGCTTACTCCTTGAGGCGCGTTCCGATGCAGGCGAAGAACTGGTCGGCCAGCATCCGGGCCGCCGGCTGGAGCAGGCGCTGCCCGACGGCGGCGAGCGTGCCCATCACCTGGGCGTCCCCGTCGTAGCTGACCACCGTCGCGCCGCCGTCGGCGGCGTCCTCCAGGGTGACCAGCCCGGCGCCGCGGATGCGGCTGCCGCCGCCGTCGCCTTCGACCGAGAGCCGGTAGCTGCGCTGCGGCTCCTGATCGCTGATCCGCACCCGGCCGGTGTAGCTGCCCTTGATCGCGGCCAGGCCGACGGTCATCGCCGCCTCCCACTCGTTGGGCGCAACCTCATCGAAGCGCTGACAGCCGGGAAGGCAGCGCCGCAGGGCGTCGGGGTCCGTGAGCGTGGACCAGACCTCGCCTCGCGCCGCCTTGATGGTGGTCTGCCCCTTGACCTGCACGCCGGGCACCTCGCTAGCTGAGCGGATCGGAACGCCCGCGCAGCATACTGAGGGCCGCACCCGGGCGCAAGACCGGGGCGGCGGCGCCCACCCGGGTCAGGCGTCGATCGCGGTCACCACCGGCGCGGCCCGGTGGCTGGCCGGCGCCTCCTGGACGGGCCAGCCCAGGTAGACGATGGCGACGATCTGGTCCTCGGGGCGCAGCCCCACCAGGGCCTTCACCGCCGGCACCTCGACCGCCGCGCCGGTGCCCCAGAAGGAGGCCAGGCCGAGCGCCGTCGCCCCCAGCAGCAGGTTCTGCACCCCGGCGGCGACGGCGTGCTCGTTCTCCCGCTGGAGGTGCGCCTCGGCGTGCGCCGCCGAGCCGACGACGAGCACCACCGGGGCGCGCAGGTACTTGGTGCGCATCTTGTTCAGGGCGCCCGGCTCGCTGATCCCGAGCGCGGGCAACCCGGCGGCGGCCGTCTCCCCCAGGCGGGCCCGGCCGGCGCCGGTGACGACGGCGAATCGCCAGGGGTGGGTGTGCTTGTGGTTCGGCGCCCAGCAGGCCAGCTCCAGCAGCGCGGCGACCAGCTCCGGGGCCACCGCCCGATCGGGGTCGACCCGCAGGTTCGAGCGCCGGGCGTGCACCAGGGCGTTCAGCTCCCGCCAGGTCGCCGACTCCGGCCCCGCCATCCCGTTCGTGGACGTCGCCGCTGCCTGTACCATCTCTCTAGCGATCCTTGTGGGTTGTGGATAGCGCCGGTTTTGCTTAAGTGTAGCTAACGGGCGTCCTTAGCTGGCCCTAACGCGATCGGCCGCGGGCGCCGGGGGCTGCCCCCCCGCCGGCGCCCGCCAGCCGGAGAGAGTCTGAGAGTGGCCATCACCCCCGTCCTGCCGGGCGTCTGGCGCTGGGCCGATCCGGCCTCGAGCGAGCGCTGCGGCACCGCCCTGTCCACCGCCGCCGGCCTCATCCTGGTCGACCCGCCGGCGCTGGACGGCGCCGCGCGCCGGCGTCTCGAGGACGAGGCGGGCCCGGTCGCCCACGTCCTGCTCACCAGCGCCCGCCTGGCCCCCCTGGGGGCCCCCTTCCGCGCCGGCGGGGCGGTCACCTGGGCGCCGGCGGCCGCCGGCGCCGACCGCGTCTTCGCTCCCGGGGACGCCCTCCCCGGCGGGATCGCCGTCTGCCAGCTCCCGGAGGACGCCGCCCCGGGGGAGGTGGCCCTGTTCTGGGAGCACGCAGGGGACGGCCTGCTGCTCACCGGGGAGAGCCTCCCGGTGGTCGGGCAGGTGCCCGTCTACCTCGAAGGAGTGGCCCCGCCCTTGCCGGTCTACGCCGGGCTGGTGCGCGCCCTGCTGGCGATGGAGCCGGGCACCCTCGCCCCGGCCCTCCAGGCGCCGCCGGCGCCGGCGGTCGATCAGGCGACGGGGTACGCCGCCCACATCGGGTCGCCCTTCCACAGCCGGCGGGCGGCCCCCGTCGACGGCCCCCGCTTCCTCGTCCCGCAGGCGGGGCGCGCGCTCGGCGAGACCCTGGTGGCCCCGGTCGTGCTGCGCCGCGCGGCGGCCACGGCCCCCTGGCTGGCCGACCCCTTCGCCTGCGCCCGCTGCGGCCAGCCCACCACCCCGGCCGTGCGCACCTGCGGCGGCCCGATGATCGCCCGGCTCTGCCCGGCCTGTCGCGCCCGGGAGCGGCAGGAGCCCCCCGCCCTGCGCCTGCTGGCCTGCGCCGGCGGCTGCTGCACGCGGGACGGCGCCCGCGCCGTGATCAGCGCCCTGCGCCAGGCGGTGACGGCCGCCGGGCTGCAGGACGAGGCGGAGGTCATCCCGGTGAGCTGCCTCGGCGAGTGCGGCATCGGCCCCCTGGTGGCGGTGCAGACCGCCCGCGGCCGGGAGCCGGCCGGGGCGCAGGCCTTCCGCCAGGAGCGCGACGCCCGGGTGCGGCAGTTCGCCGCCGACGAGGACGAGACGATCGACGAGGAGTCCGAGCGCATCCTGGCCCGCTTCACCGCCCTCGTCCAGCCGGAGGAGGCGCCCGAGCTGGTCGCCCGCCTGCGCCCGGGCGGCGCCCCGAACGGCGCCCCGAACGGCGCCCCGCCGGCGGCGGGGTAGGCCCCTGCGCGGCCGCCCGGCGGCCGTGACTCAGCAGCGCCGGACACGTGCCGGGCGAGCATGATCAGGACGACGTGCTGCACGTACGGCTATAACGCGCGTGC
>DATLLM010000040.1:0-6659 GCA_035537855.1 Chloroflexota bacterium
CCCCCGGCCCCTCCCTGGAATGATGCGGGCGTGAGCTCCACCGTCTGGGCGGCGCGGCTGGTCGTCTCCGCCGCCTTCTTCGACCTGTTCAGTCAGTTCCCGCTGGTGGCGCCCTACCTGGCCGACCGCTTCGGCCGCGTCCGGCCCCTGGCCGGCGGCCTCGCCCTGATCGCGGTTGCCCTGCTCTGGCTCGCCGCGGGCGGGTCGACCGGCGCCCTCTACGGGGCCATGGCCGTCTTCGGCCTCGGCTTCGGGCTGCTCTTTCCGGCGGCGACCACGCTCGTGGCGGACGCCACCCGGCCGCACGAACGGGGGCTGGCCTACGGGCTCTTCTACGCCGTCTATTCCCTCGGCGTCGTCGCCGGGGGCCTGCTCAGCGGCGCGCTGGCCGCCGCCTCCGGACCGGCCACCCGCGCGCCCTTCGCCGTCGCCGCGCTCTTCGCCCTGGCCGTCGCGCTGACGATCTCCGTCCGCCGGCCGGCCGGGCCGGACCCGGCGCTCAGAAGCTGAACGACTCCCAGGCGGCGCCGTCCGGCTCGCCCCAGCACACGTCAACCCGGCGCCGGGCCGTGTCCGCGACGAAGGCCCCGATGGTGCGGTCGCGACAGATGCTGTCCGGGAAGTGCTGGCGGTCGCCCAGCAGGGCCTTCATGCCGGTCACGTCCATCCCCGGGGAGACCAGCTCGAGGGCCCGGTTGAGCCGGCTGATGGAGTTGGGGCGGGGGTCGCCGGCGTCCGCCGCCAGGTCCGGATCGAGGTAGTGGTTGGCGTGGGCGTAGGCGCCGCTGGGGCCCGCCTCCCGTACCGAGAGCCGGGTGGCCGTGGCCTCCGCGTTCACGATCCGATCGCCCTGCACCAGCAGGTAGTTCCAGCCGCCGCCACGCTCCGTCTGGCGCAGGTGGTCGATCGCGCTCTCGATGTCCGGCTGGTCGAGCAGGGCCCGGGAGACGAAGTGGCGCGGGGCGCCGAGCCGGCGGTCGGGGTCGGGCAGGGCGTCGATCAGCACGATCAGCCCGCGGCGGTTGACGGCCGCGGCGCAGCCCGGCAGGGTCTGGGCGTAGTTCAGGGCCAGGAAGCGCCCGCCCGGCCGGCCGCCGTCGGACTCCTCGACCGTGGCGTCCACGAGGTACAGCCCTTCGATCGCCTGGGGGGTGGAGTCTTCGGTGTGGCCGACGACCACGCCGTCTGTCCCCCGGCTGGCGACGCTCGTGCAGCCGTCCGCCGGGCCGCTGGCCACGGCCGCCGGGTCGTTCGCCACCGGGAGCACGGACGGGTCCTTGGTCGGGACCGGCGGCGCCGGCGGTGGGGGGACGATCGGCGTGCCCGGCGGCCTGGCCTCGTAGCAGTTGAGCCGGAACAGCACCTCGAAGGGTACCTCCGCCCCCTGGGCCATCGCCTCCAGCTCGGCCAGGTACCGGGGGTACACCCGGGCGGCGGCCTCCAGGTAGGGCGCGTTCTGGGCCCGCAGGTCGTCCTCGCCGATCCCTTGCTCCCGGAATCCGGTGAGGGCGACGGCGACCACGCCCTGAATCTGCGAGCGCTGGCGCTCGCCCATCGCCCGCCCGAACGCGGCGTGGCCGCCACGGAAGACGAGGACCGGAAGGTGGGCCCCCGGCGCTGCTTTTGCCATGGTGCTCTCGAACGTGATTCTGACCGGAACGGCAAGCCGCGGGCCGGGCCCCCGGCCGCGAGGCGCCCCGTCCCGACGGGCGGCTCCTCCAGAGAGGCGGAGGACGAGGGCCTCCGCGCCGCCGTCTAGGGGCCGGCGATCACCTGGTAGTGCTGCACGTCCGGCGTCCCGTCCAGGTACTCGCCCCAGTGGCTGCGCCACTGGGGGAACAGCGGTCCGCCGCGGAAGCCCTCGGTGTGGGCCTCTACCGTGTCCCACTCGATCCGCAGCACGAACCGCTGCGGGTCCTCGATCCCCTGGTGGAAGGTGCTCCCCCGGTAGCCCTCGGCCTGGGCGATGACGGCGCGGGCGGCGTGCAGCCCCGCCCGCATCTGGTCGGCGGCGCCCGGCTTGGCGCGCAGGATGGCCAGCTCCACGATCATGGCCCGAGAGGATAGCGCACGCCGCTCGCGTCGGCCCGGCCCCCGGCCGGCCGCGCGGGGCGCACCGCCGCCGCTCGTTATACTCCCGCCCAGCCGGCCCAGGCGCCGGGCGAGAGGAGCGAGAGGGCCGGCATGGTGCAACGCGTACTGGCGTCTGCGCGCAACGTCAGGATGGTGCTGGACGAGTACCGGCCCCGGCTCGACGCCGCCGGGCTGGAGGTCGTCTTCCCTGACGGCCCCGCTCCCACCCTGACCGAAGACGAGCTGCTGCGCCTGCTGCCCGGCTGCGTCGCCGCGGTCGCCATGCCGGACGCCTACACGGCCCGGGTGATCGAGGCGGCGGCGCCGGCCTTGAAGCTGATCGCTCGCTCCGGCGTGGGCTACGACTCGGTGGACGTCGCCGCGGCGAAGGCCAACCGCGTCTGGGTGACCACCACCATCG
This sequence comes from Chloroflexota bacterium, assembly GCA_035537855.1. GTDB lineage: Bacteria > Chloroflexota > UBA11872 > UBA12225 > UBA12225 > DATLLM01. Next base: position 2,495 of record DATLLM010000040.1, read on the forward strand.
GCTCGAATCACGACGCCGTCGCCGACTACACGCTCGGCCTGATCCTCGACCTGGCCCGGCGCATCTCTCAGATCAACGCCCAGACCAAGTCGGGCTGGTGGGGCCGGGTGGCGGGGATGGAGCTGCGGGGCAAGACGCTGGGCATCGTCGGCACCGGACGGGTCGGCCGGGAGGTGGCCGCCCGGGCCGCGGCGTTCGGGCTGCGCCTGGTGGCCTTCGACCTCTTCCCGGACGAGCGCTGGGCCGCCGGCGCGGGCGTCACCTACCTGCCCCTCGAGGGGCTGCTCGGGCAGGCGGATGTGGTCACCTTGCACGCCCCCTCGACGCCGGAGACGCGCCACCTGCTCAACGCCGGCACGCTGGCGCAGCTCAAGCCCGGCGCCTACGTGGTGAACACCGCCCGCGGCGAGCTGGTCGACGAGACGGCCCTGCTGGCCGCGCTCGAATCCGGACGGCTCGGCGGCGCCGCCCTCGACGTCTTCGCCAGCGAGCCGCCGACGGCGGACGAGCGTCCGCTGATCGAGCACGAGCGGGTCATCGCCACCGCCCACTGCGCCGGGGCAGCCGTCGAGGCCCAGCACCGCGCCGCCGGGATGGCCCTGGACGAGGTGCTCCGCATCGTCGCCGGAGAGCGCCCCCGCTTCCCCGTGCCCGAGCTGGCGGAGATGGCGTAGCCCCGGCTAACGCGTTCCACAGCCAGCAGTGCTGCGACGACGGAACCCGCGGCCCCGGGAATCGGGCGCCGCCGCGGCGGCCTCCTTGGGGTACGTATAGACCGATGGCCACTTCCACCGCCGGCGCCACCGGCGGCCGCGCCTGGGGCCTGGCCGGCGTGCGCGCGGCCGGGCTCTTCCTGCCCGCGCTGTTGCTCCTGTTCACCCTCTCCGGGATCAGCGGCCTCATCTACGAGGTGGTCTGGCTGCGCCTCCTGACCCTCGTCTTCGGCGTCACCGTCTACGCCGTCTCCACCGTGCTGACCGTCTTCATGGGCGGTCTCGCGCTCGGGGGCTTCCTCGCCGGGCGCTTCGCCGACCGCTTGCAGCGCCCGCTGCGGGCCTACGGGCTGATCGAGCTGGCCATCGCCGGCAGCGCCCTGCTGACCCCGGCCGCCTTCGGCGTGCTCAACGCCGTCTACCGCTCGCTCTACCCGGTCCTGCCGGAGAACCTGACCCTCGTCTCCCTCGTCCGCTTCGTCCTGGCCTGCGTCATCCTGCTGGTGCCGACGACCCTGATGGGCATGACCCTGCCCATCGTGGTGCGCTCGTCGCTCGGGCGGAGCGCCTCCCTGGGGACGAGCATCAGCCTGCTCTACGCCTGCAACACCGCCGGCGGCATCCTGGGGGCCTACCTCGCCGCGTTCGTGCTCATCGGCACCGTCGGCGTGCGCGGCACGACGGCGACGGCGGTGCTGCTCAACGCCGCCGTCGGCGTGACGGCCATCGTGCTCGATCTGCGCCTGCGTCCCGCCCCCGCGCCGGTCGCCGAGGCCCTCCGCGCCGGTCGCCGGGCGGCGGAGGGCCCGCCGGTCTCGGCGTCGGCCATGCGCTGGCTCCTGGCGGCCTTCTTCGTCTCCGGGATGACCTCGCTCGCCTACCAGGTCATCTGGACGCGCATCCTGGCCATCTTCTTCGAGGCCACCACGTACGCCTTCAACCTCATCCTCTGCACCTTCCTGCTCGGGCTGGCTATCGGGTCCTACCTCATCGCCACCGTGATCAACCGCAAGGCCAACTGGCTGCTGATCGCCGCCGGACTGGAGCTGGCCATCGCCTTGATGGCCGTGCTCTCCATGACCGCCATCGGCCGCCTGCACGATCTCGTCGACCTGCTGCGCACCCTCCCCCTGGCCGAGCACCTGGTCTCCGGCGAGCAGCGGGCGACGGCGCTGATGGCCTTCGTGACCATGTTCCCCACCACCGTCCTGCTCGGGGCGGCCTTCCCGGTGATCATGAAGCTGTACGCCGCCGACGAGTCGGGAAAGCGCCTCGGGCGGGCCTACACGGCGAACGTCTGCGGCTCGATCGCCGGGTCGTGGATGGCCGGCTTCGTCCTGATCCCCCTGCTGGGCACCGAGCGCAGCCTGATTCTGCTGGCCACCGTCGGCGCCGTCGTCTCCGGCGGCCTGCTGCGGGCCGCCGCGCCCCGGGCCTTCCGCGTCCTGGCCCCGGCCGGCGCCGTCCTCTTCGCCGCGCTCGTCTGGCTCACCCCCGGGATCTACCGGGCCGTCTTCTCCCGCTTCGGCGACCCGGTGCTGTGGTACGAGGAGGGCCTGGAGCAGACCGTCACCATCCTGCAAGGGCCGACCGAGCGGCGGATGTTCCTCAACGGCTGGCACCAGGCGAACGACTCGCGAGGGATGGTGCAGTTCCACAGCCTGCTCGGGGAGCTGCCGGTGCTGCTCCAGCCGGCGCCCGGCGCCGCCGCGCCGCCGGCCGCCGCGCCGGCCGGGGGCGACCGGGAGGTGCTGGTCATCGGCCTGGGCGGCGGCGCCACCGCCGGCGCGGCGGCCGCCTTCCCCCGCACCCACCTCGACGTGGTCGAGCTCTCGGGGAGCGTCGTCCGCGGCGCCCGCTTCTTCGACCACGTCAACGGCGGGGTGGTCGCCGCGCCGAACGTGCGCGTGCGCACGGACGACGGGCGCAACTACCTGCTGCTCACCGCCCGGCGCTACGACGTGGTCATGGCGGACGTCATCCGGCCCCAGCACGCCGGCAGCGCCGCCCTCTACTCGCTCGAGTACTACACCCTCGCCCGGCAGGCCCTCAAGCCGGACGGGGTGATGATTCAGTGGATCGACCCGTCCCTGCCGGAGAACCAGTACCGCATGCTGCTGCGCACGTTCCTGCAAGCCTTCCCGTACGCCACGGCCTGGGCGGACGGGTCGTTCGTCGTCGGCAGCAATCGCCCCTACCCGCTCGACCGGGCCGTGCTCGCCGAGCGCCTGGCCTCCCGCGGCCCGGGGGCGGCCGCGCGCAGCGGACTGAGCGGCCCCGAGGACGTGCTCCACCTGTTCACGGCGACCGACGAGGAGCTGCGCCGCTACGCCGGCGACGGGCCGATCGTCACCGACGACCACCCCTACATCGAGTTCTTCCGCTCGCTACCGGCCGATCCCCACGCGGCCGATCTCTCCCACTTCGCGCGCGACCCGGCCCCGCTGCTGCGGCGCCCGGGCTGACCGCCGGGGCCGCGCCGCGCCGGCCGCCGGCCGGGCTCAGCCCCAGCTCGCGCCGTAGCCAACCGGCAGGAGGTGGATCCAGACCTTCCCCGGCCGGAAGGGCATCGTCGTGCCGTCCGCCAGGCGGTACTCGGTCTTGGCCCGGTCGTGCGCTTTCGACCACACGCCCTCGAAGACCTGACCCGAGTGGAACAGGCGGGCGGTGTTCTCGCCCCGCAGCAGGGTGTCCTGCACCGGGTTGCCGGCGGCGTCCGGCTCGACGTTGGCCGGAGACACCTGGGCGTACTGCAGCAGAATGTTCTCGACGCCGATCTGCTGCCCGTTGAGGGCATCCACGTGGGGCCCGCCGGCCATCGTCCGCTTCCAGATGGAGGTATCCGGCTCGAAGCGCCAGGTGACGGCGACGGGCTGGGGGTAGGCGACGGAGATCGTGCGCAGGGCGCCCGCCTCGGCCGGCGGCTCGGCGAACGGGAAGGCCTGAATCTCGACGTCCGGGGGGATTCCCGGCTCCCGCAGGGCGGCCGCGCGCACCTGATCGACGTGCACGAACAGATTGTGCGGCACCGGGCGGCGGCCGTCCCGGAAGTAGGGCGTGCCGTCCAGCTTCTCGCCCAGCTCGGGGGCCTTGAACAGCGGGATCAGGGACTCGCCGAGCAGCCGGGTCATCGTCCTCCCGGCCCCGGCGTAGGCCAGCAGGAAGTCCCACTCCTGGCCGAGGTAGATGTCCGTCGGGCGGGCGCTGCGCACCGGCCCGACCGTCTCCGGCTGGCCCTCCAGGTACATGGCCATGAAGCGGGTCAGCTCGCCCTCGGCCAGCATCTCGTAGACCAGGTCGGCGTAGCCCAGCCCGAGCTGGGGGCGGGCCAGCGGCGCGTTGTCGATCTTGACCGCCACGATCCGCCGGTGCAGGAGCGAGGTGTCGCCCACGAGGCGCCCGGTGAAGGGCGAGCGGGGGTCAGGAGTGGGAGTCGGCGGAGGGGTAGTGGG
>DATLLM010000041.1:0-2276 GCA_035537855.1 Chloroflexota bacterium
CCTGAGCGCCGGACCGGGCACGCGAGCGGGCGGACGCGAGCGTCAGGACGGCCGTGGGGCAGCAACCACGCTCACAGCCGTATCATGCCGTCCGGCATCGGAGCGGTAGGGACAGCCGGCGCAGCGACGGAACCGGCCCGCAAACACCGTCGCCGCGGTGGCCGCGCCGGCGCTCGCGCAGCACAGGAGCCAGCGACCTGGTCGGGAGAGGGCGATGCGACTGTCGGGGAAGGTAGCCGTGATCGCCGGCTCAGGCACCCACATGAGCCGGACTGTGGCCCTCCTCTTCGCGCAGGAAGGGGCGCGCGTCTACCTCTTGGCGCGCACGCCGCAGGCGAGCGAAGAGACCGTCGCCTTGGCGGCGCAACGCGGCGGCGTCGCCACCTACCTCCGGGCCGACTTGACGTCCGACCAGCAGGCGCAGGCGGCGTTCGACCGCATCGTCGACGAGGTCGGCGGAGTAGACATCGTCGGCCACCACGTCGGGGGCTTCATGAGCGTCGAGCACGACGTCACCCGGCTTCCGCCGGAGTTCTGGGAACGCGCCTACGCCAACATCATGCGCACGCTGTTCCTGACGGCCCGGTACGCCGTGCCGGCCATGGAGGCGCGCGGGGGGGGCGCCCTGCTCACCATCGCGGCGTCGTACCGCGTGCGCCAGATGGCGAACAGCGCTTACGGAAGCGCCCGCGACGCGCAGGTGGGGTTCGTGCGCAATCTGGCCCGGGAAGTGGCGCCGAAGAACATCCGGGTGCACGCGATCTGCTGCGGGTGGGTCTCGGACGACCACGCCTGGGATGGGCCCGTCGCGCCGGGCCCGCGACTGCTCGACCGCCTGGGTCGCCCGGAGGACGTCGCCTACGCCGCGCTGTACCTGGCGTCGGACGAAGCGGGGTGGGTGACCGGCCAGGCGCTCGGCATCGACGGCGGCGACGACGTGTTGGTCCGCACCGAGGCCCGAGCGCAGCGGCTGGCCCGCGGGTGAAGGCCGGACGACCGCCCACTCGCGTCAGGTACGGAACTACTGCCGGCGTCCAGGGCACGTCCTCGGCCTGAGGTCCCGTCGTGCCGGGCGCCGGCGCCCGGCACGAACTCGGCGACGCCGACGGCACGATGACCCCGGCCCCCCGGCCGCGCTCGATCCTGACCGTACCGGGCGGGGCTGACACGGGCTGGGGAAGGTCGAAGTGGGGGGCCACACCGAATCGCTGTTGACTGTACGTGAGGCCTCGGCGCACTTCCGCCCGTCCGGGCGTGAGCCAACGCCGCCCGCCGAGACCGGCGCCAACCGCCAGGCCCGCCGCGCTGGGCCGCGGGCCTGGCGATGACCCTCGAGCAGACCGTGGCCTACGTCCCGGAGCATGCCCCAGCCACGGCCCGACCCCCGATGGAGCACTTCTGGCTCTCTGTTGCCTCGAGCGGGCGAGGCGGGACCCTGCTTCTCTGGGCGCGGGTGTCAGGTGCAACGGCACGTTGCTCTGATTGTGCAGCGGGGTGTTGCACCCAATGGGAGCTCCCGTGCAGTCAGCCTCACGAACTCGCCGTCACCCTCACATGACGCCGGCGCCGACGACGCGCCGGCGCTGACCCACGGCGGGGTTGATCAACAGTTCCACCTACCTCGGCGGGCCACCCCCGGGCACGAAACCGGCGACGACGTGCACCGAAGCGGGCAGGTTAGGGGACCCAGAGGCGGCCAGAGCGCGCTCGGCAGCGGCCCGCCACCGCGCTCGGACGAGCGCGGTAGCGACCCTCGTGACGAGGAAGCGCGGCGGCGGTTAGACGCTGGCCGCCACAGGGCGGCGGCGCTGTGTCCGGCGGCGGAGCCCGGTCGCCGCTAGCCCCGTCCCGAGCAGCAGGAGGGCCGCGGCGGCGGGGGCTCGTGCGGAGGCGGGCACAGCAGGCGCGCCCGTGGCCGGCAGCCGGACGCCCCGCGTCGGCGGCGCTGCCTGCACCCCCACCAACCCGGCCCGCGCGATCACCTGCTGCACCAGTCCCGACGCCTTGGCCAGTTCCACCACCTCGGTGACGAACGCCAGCGCGGCCGGGCGTCCCTTCGGCACGGCCACGGCGAGCTCGCTGACCATGAACCGCCCCTCCACCACGCGCAGGCCCGGCCGCTGTGCCACCTCGCTCACCAAATCCGGTCGGCCGAACGCGAAGGCGTGCACCGTCCCGGCCTCCAGCGCCGCGTACGCCGCCGCCCCGCCCAGCGCGACGAGCTCGGCGCTGCGCAGCTCCCGCTCGAGCGTGAGGTAGTAGGCCGACGCGGCCGG
>DATLLM010000042.1:0-13139 GCA_035537855.1 Chloroflexota bacterium
ATTGTGGCCCCGCGCCCCGCCGGCGCGCGGGGCCACAATAGGGGCCCGCCCGGCCACCGTCAAGCGCGCCGCCGGCGGGGCCGCGGGCGCGGGCGCTGGGCCTTCGCCACCGGCGGCGAGCACAGCGCCTGGATCTACGCCACCCGCGTCGAGACCGTGCGCACCGCCTACCTCGCCGGCGGGGGCGCGGATTGGTGCCCCCGGGCGCTCCGGACACCGCAACGAGTTCGCAATCGGCAGCGGCCATACTCCCCTTCGGCGCCGGCGGAGTCGCGCGGCGAACGAGCGGGTGGGGAGGACGGATGCTCTACCGGAACATGGTGCCTCCGGCGCGGGAGCGGGGGCTGCGCCGGCCGCGGGTGCTGCACTGGCTGCGCCTCTCCGCCGTCTCGCTTACGCTCTTCTGGCCGGACCTCCCCACCCCGCCCTGGTGGTAGCCGGCCGCGGGCGCGGCCTCAGCCGGCGGAGCCGGCGGCGACGGCGGCCGGGTCGAGCGCCCTCCCGGCGCGCGCCGGGCGGGCGGCCGGGGCCCGGCCGCGCAGCAGGGCGACGCCGGCGACGATCAGCCAGAGCGACCAGACGACGTAGCCGAGGGCGTTGACCGCCCCGGCGGCGGCGAGGCCGGCCGGCTCGAGCAGGCCGGCCAGGATGCCGCCGGCGGCGACGAGCCCGAGCCAGCTGATCCAGCGGCGGAAGACGGGGCTGCCGCGCATCGCCAGGGAGATCGCCGCCGTCCAGGCGGCGGTGAAGAGGTAGCCCAGGTGCTCCCCGGCGGCGACCCCGGCGTACTGGTGGAAGGCCTGGAAGACGGCGACGGTCGCCGCCCGGGCGGCGGCGTCGGTGGCGGGGTCGAGGTAGGTGCGGGCGAGGGCGGGCACGAGGAACGTCCAGCGCAACAGGCCGAGGGTCTGCACCAGGCAGGCGGCGACCGCCAGCGGGGTCGCCAGCTCGAGCCAGACGGACGCCGGGGCGTCCTGAGCCAGGGTGCGCCGCAGGAGCACGGCGGCGGGAAGGAAGAGGACGGGGGTCAGGGCGAAGGCGTACCACAGGGCGACCAGCGCCGGGCCTCCGGCGGCGAAGCGCTGCAGGATCTCGTCCGCCGGCTGGCGCAGGATCTCCGGGTACCCGAAGGTGGTCTGGAGCAGCAGGAAGCAGACGTTGAACAGGACGGGCACGGCGATCAGCAGGGCGGCGGTCAGCCGGCGGACGCGCCGGTCGGACGTTGTGGCGGACGCGGCGTCGGTCTGGGGTGGGGTCGCGGAGTCGGTCACAGCGGTGCTCCTTCTTCGGCGGCGAGCGCGGCCAGGGCCGGTGCGGTGAGGTAGGGGCGCAGGACGAGCAGGATCAGGTCGACGCCCCGGTGCAGGTCGGCCGGGCCGACCGGGGCGCCGCTGAGCTCCTCGAAGGGGAGCCAGAAGTCGACGATCAGCCAGCAGATGCGGGCCAGCTCGGGGACGATCGGCGACGCCTCGGGCGCCTCGGGCGCCTCGGGCGCCTCGGGCGTTGCGGCCCCGCCGGCCGGGAGGCGCATGACCCCGGCGACGACGAAGTAGCGCAGCAAGGCCTCGATGTTGGCCAGGCCCTGGCGGCGTTCGGCCTGGTACAGGGCGGCGAGGGCGGGATCGCGCTGCATCAGCACCGGGATCTCCCGGTAGTAGAAGCGGTACGCCCAGACCACCTCGAGGTAGGCGACCAGGATGTGGCGCAGGTCGGTCACCGTCGGGGGGCGATCCACGGGCAGCGCCGCCGCGGCCGTCCAGGCGTCGTGCAGGCGGGCGAAGACGGCGCGGACGATCGCCTCCTTGTTGGCGAAGTGGTAGTACAGGTTGCCCGGGCTGATCCCCAGCGCCTGGGCGATGTGATTCGTGGAGATGGTCCCGGTGCCGGACTCGTTGAACAGGCGCACCGCCGCGTCCACGATTCGCTCCCGGGTCCCGCGGGCCATGCCGGGCCTCACCCCCTCTCTGCGATTAGAGTAATTACTCTAACGGCACAATAGAGTATTTACTCTAATCCGTCAAGGGGGGCGGCCGGGCCGCGCGCGGCCCGGCCCCGGCCCGCCCCGCCTTGCGGCCCCCCGGATCGCGGCGTAGGATCTGCGGACCGGCGACGACGCGCGAAAGGATCAGACGATGGCGGCGTCAACCCCGTCGACCCTCCCCCGGGTGCTCGGCGAAGACGAGGTGGCCTTCTACGAGGAGCACGGCTACGTGCTGGTCAGGGGGGTGCTGAGCCGCGCCGAGGCCGAGCGCTACCGCCGCCTCATCCTCGATCTGGTGCCGCGGGATCTGACCATCCCCGCCCACTGGGGGGCGAACGCGGGGCGGATCAAGCCGTACCAGCCGGACGGCAAGCAGAGCTTCGAGACGCCGGAGCTGCTGCCCCTCCTGACCAACGAGCGGCTCTACGCCGCCGCCGCGCAGCTGCTGGGCGACCCCCGGCTGCGCGCGTTCGACGCCTCGCTCGGGATCACCATCCGCAACGACTCGGGCCGGTCGAGCGGGCAGAACCTGAGCCAGACGCCGCACCTGGATTGCTCGGTGCCGGGGGAGACGGCGTTCCGGTTCACCCCGGCCGAGGTGCAGGTCGGCGGCTGCTACTACCTCACCGACGTCGAGCCGGACGGCGGCGGGATCCACGTCATGCCCGGCGGACACCGCTGGGTTGAGGAGCAGGTGCGCGCCGCCGGCGGCGGGCTCGCCGGGCGGCAGCTGCACAACAGCTGGAAGCGCCTCCCGGACGTGAAGACGGTCGAGGTCACCGGGGCGGCGGGCGACTTCGCCCTGCTGCACCACCTGATGCCCCACGCCGCCTCGCACAACCGGCGCCCGACGACGCGGGTGGCGCAGTTCACCCGCTTCACCCGCATCGACCACCCCCACTACCCGGGTGCGCCGGCGCCCGAGGGGCGCTGGAGCGCCGAGCAGCTCGCCGCCATGACCCCCCTGGGGCGCAAGCTGCTGCAGGTCGACGCCTGGGACTGACCCGCGGCCGGTCAGTGCGGGTGCCGGTGGCCTGCCCCCCCGCCGCCGTGAGAGTGGTCGTGGCTGTGGTCGCCGCCGCCGGCGTGCAGCCGGGCGTGGAGGCGGTCGCGGGCGTCCTCGAAGACGCGCCGGTTGCGGGCGTGGCGCTCCGGATCGGGGCGCGTGGCGAGGGTATCCATCCAGGTCAGCCCCGCCTCGACCAGGGTGAGCAGGTAGGACCCGTCCGACGCGTCGAATTGCTCGGCGCCGCCGGCGACGGCGTAGACGGGAGTGGTGTGGGCGGCCACGATTCGGGGGGAGCCGACCCAGCCGCGCATCTCCCCGGTGACCCGCGCCGCGATCCAGGCGCTCCCGGGCACGGCGATCGGCTCGTCCAGCGTGCAGCGGTACGTGCCCTGCGCGCTGCGCCGCTCGGCGACCACCCGGCCGTTGACCACGATCTCCAGGGCGCTGAAGGGCACGACCGACTCGGCGGTGGCCCGCACGTGCACGCTGCCGCCGCCGGCCGGGAGCGGCAGCGCCTCGCCCGGGCCCTTGCCCTCGACGGCGAGCTCCACCAGCGGGCCGGTGGTGGTGAAGGTGCGCCCGGCGCGCACGGCCGCCGCCCAGGCGTCGAACGTCACCGGCTGGCCCGGCTCGAGGCGGGCGTAGGTGCGGACGGCCCCCACCGGCATCTGGGCGCTCATCTTGTCCGTGCCGCCGACGGCGGTCACCCGGTAGCCGCAGTTGAGGTAGCGGTACCACTCGTAGACGTGGATCGGCCAGGCCTGCATGTTGATCTCGACGGCGTCGATCTTGCCCAGGGCGACGTCCGCCGCCACCTCCGCGTTGGGGTTGGGGAAGTGGGGGATGACCGCGAGGCCGTCCTTGCGGCGGGCCTCGTCCGCCCACTCGGCGAGCGTCGTCCAGGTGGGGTCGCCGAGGTAGCTCTCGCTCGGCCCGGCGGTGGTCATGGGGAAGACCGGCGCCCCGCGCACCCCCAGCAGGGACAGGTGGCCCAGCAGGTGCTGGCGGTTCTCCGTGCCCACCCAGACCAGGGTGTCCGCGCGGCTGACCCCGGAGAGCCCCCCGGAGAGGTCGCCCACGTTGGTGTACAGGTCGCCCCACTGCGAGGCCAGCAGGTTGACCAGGTTCAGCCCCTCCGCCTGCCCCTGCAGCCACGCCGTCTGCGGCGAGATGAAGTGCACGTGGGTGTCCGCCGTCATCCACCCCCGTGACCGCCAGTCCAGGGGCCGCTCCGGGCGCAGGGTGAGCTCCCGCTGGCCGGGGGCGATGGTCAGCCTCTGGCGCAGGGGGCGGTACTCGAACCCCTTGAACACCTCGGCGTAGACCTCCCCCACCGGCAGCTCGGCCTGGAAGGTGCCGTCGACGTAGGCGTACTGCGTGCCGTGCAGCTTCAGATCGTTGCCGTAGTCCTCGAACCAGTTGTCGTTCACCTCCTGGCGGAACCCGTACGGCGGCAGGTAGCGCCCGTCGGCGGCGCGGAAGTGAATCCGGCTGGGGACGGCGCCGCCGCCGGCGCCGTCCCCGACGGTGACGTGGACCCAGGTGTTGCGCGGCGACAGCACCTCGAGCCGAACGGCCCCGTCCGCCGAGCGGGCGGCGCCGGCCTCGTAGGCCGGGCGCAAGGGCACCTCGTGGCCGGAGACGGTCAGGGTGGCGTCCGCGCTGGCGCTGACGTCCAGGAGCACCTCGCGCGCGGGTGGCGGGTCGACCGGCGCGGCGTCGGGGAGGGGCTGGCTGATCCCCTCCCCCGCCATCCAGAGCTGCGGATCGAACACCGGCACGGCGTAGCTGCGGGCGATCACGCCCAGGTCGACGCTCGCCGGCACCCGGGTCGGGTCCGGCAGCGCCTCCGGCAGGGTGACCTTGAACGACCGCAAGCGCTGGTGGCGCAGCGGGTGGTCGCGCCCGGTGAACGCCGTGATCGCCGCCAGGGCGACGGCGGTGGTGCCCCGGGCTTCGAGGCGCACCTCCCGCAGGCGGCGCTCGGGGTGGGGATTGGCCAGGGCGTACAGCCAGTACGCGCCGTGGCTCTGCTCGACGGAGGTCTGCCAGCGCCCCCAGGCGTTGCGCCCGTAGGGCCCGCGGAAGTCCAGCGCCGAGTCCGCCACGTGCGAGCGGGCGGCGAAGGCCTTCTGCCCCCAGGGCGGGCCGGCGCCGTTGATCTCGAAGCGCCAGCGCACGGGCTGGGGCGCCTCGGCGCCGTCCTCGTAGACGAGGACGTAGCTGGCCAGCGGCTGACCCGCCCGGGTCAGGCTCGGCGGCAGCGCCCCGTCCGGCTGCTCCTCGGGGGTCAGCCCGCTGACGTGCAGGAAGATCAGGTAGCTGGGCGGCGCCTCGCCGGAGAGCGGCACGCTCGCCGCCGGCGCCAGCCCGTCCCCCTCCCCCAGCAGCAGCCAGCAGGGCGCGCCGGCCGCGCCGAGCGCGAAGGGCACGCCCCAGAAGGACTGCGCGCCGGCCGGCAGGTCGGCCAGGGCGGCGGCGAAGGCCCCCTGCCACCGACCGGGGGGCACGTCGCGGCCGGCGTTCAGCCGGCCGCGCAGATCAACCGGATCGAACAGGCGCGTCCGCGCCGTCATGGCCTCACTCAAGGAACCCTCCGTCGGCGCGCGCCGCGCCCGATTCGGCGCCCGCGGCGCCGTTCGCGCCGGTAGTAGACGCCCGGCCGGCGACAAGAGTCAAGGGGGGTGCCTTGATGTACCCTCAGCGGGTACGCGCAGAAGGAAGTTCGAGATGAAGCTAGTTACGTACGAGACACGCGAAGGCGAGCAGCGGCTGGGCGCCGTCCACGGGGAGGCCGGCGCTTCCGGCCTGATCGTCGACCTGCAGGCCGCCGGCGCGGCGCGCACCGAGGGCGCCGGGGGGGCCGGTGCCGCGCCTGCCCTGGATTCCCTGCTCAGCGTGCTCGCCGCGGGTGACGCCGGGATGGACGCCGCCCGCTGGGCCCTGCGCTTCGCCGAGGAGCGGGGGGTGGAGGACGAGCGCTGGGGCCGTCCCGCCGGGCGGGTACGGCTCAAGGCGCCCCTGCCCCGCCCGGGCAAGGTGCTGGCCCTGGCCGGCAACTACGAGGCGCACCGCTCCGAAGGCGGCGTCAAGAGCCCGCTCTCGGACAAGGCCCTGCCTGAGGTGTTCTGCAAGCCGCAGACCTCGGTGATCGGCCCGGACGACGCCATCCTGCTGCCCGGCCCGCCGGTCGTCGCCGTCGACTACGAGGGCGAGCTCGGGGTCGTCATCGGGCGCCGCGCCAGCCGCGTCGCGGCGGACGACGCCCTGAGCTACGTCGCCGGCTACCTCTGCGTGAACGACGTCTCCGGACGGAAGCTCGACCCGGGCTTCGAGCGCGACCCGGACATCCTCGACCGGGCCAAGTACTTCGACTGGCTGATCGGCAAGTGGTGCGACACCTTCTGCCCGATCGGGCCCTGGATGACGACCGCGGACGAGGTCGCCGACCCGATGGCCCTGCACCTCGAGACCTACGTCAACGGCGAGCGCCGGCAGGAGACCTCGACGGGGGAGATGATCCACTCCATCGCCCGCACCATCGCCTGGTGCAGCGCCCTGATGACCCTGGAGCCGGGGGACATCATCGCCACCGGCACGCCCGCCGGCGTCGGCAGCGCCAGCGGCAAGCTGCTCACGGACGGGGACGTCGTTGAGGTGCGCATCGGCGGCTTGGGCGTGCTGCGCAACCCCGTCGCCAGCGCGTAGCCCGAGCCCGGGACGGCCGGGCGCCGCCCTCAGAACCCGAAAGCCTTCTGGAGCGCCGGCAGGGAGAAGTAGAGCAGGAAGGCCACCGCCGCCACCCACATCATGGGGTGCACCTCGCCCGCCTTGCCCCGCACCAGCTTGACCAGGGCGAAGGTGAGCACGCCGGCGCCGATCCCGTTCGTGATGGAGTAGGTCAGCGGCATGGCCACCATCGTCAGCAAGGCGGGGAGCCCCTCCTCGATGTCCCTGAAGTCGATCGCCCTGGCGGCGGCGCTCATGTAGAAGCCGACCAGAATCAGGGCGGACGCCGTCGCTTCGGGCGGGATCATCCCGGCGACGGGCGCGAAGAACAGGCAGACCAGGAAGAGCGCGCCGGTGACCACGGAGGCCAGGCCGGTCCTGGCCCCCTCGGAGATCCCGGCGGCGCTCTCGATGTACGTGGTGGCGGAGGACGAACCGGCGGCGCCGCCGGCGGCGGCGCCGAGGGAGTCCACGAGCAGCACCCGGTTGAGGCGGGGCAGCCGTCCGGCGCTGTCGAGCCAGCCGGCCTCGGCGCCGATGCCCACCACCGAGCCCATCGTGTCGAAGAAGTCCGACAGCATCACCGAGAAGATGGTCAGGACGGCGGCGAGGACGGACAGGCGGGCGAAGACCTCCAGGTTGAAGCCGGCGCCCAGGGTGGAGAAGTCGGGCAGGGAGACGAGCTGGGCCGGGAGCACGGCCGCCGTCGGCACGCTGGACACCGGGAGACCGGTGACCGACCGGATGACGGTGGCGACGACGGTGGTGATCAGGATCCCGAAGAGCAGCGCCCCCTGCACCCTCCGGGCGACCAGCGCGATGGTCAGGGTGAGGCCGATCGCGGCGATGACGAACGGCAGCGTGGCGAAGTTTCCGAGGGCCAGGGGGACGCTCGGGGGCGCCGTCACGGTCTGCCCGACCTCGACCGGGACGCGGACGAATCCGCCCTGGTAGAGGCCGATGAACATGATGAACAGGCCGATGCCGACGGCGATGCCGCGCTTGAGGCCGATGGGGATGGCGCGCATCACCGCCTCCCTGAACCCGGTCAGGACGAGGACGGTGATGAGCAGACCCTCGATCAAGATCACCCCCATCGCGCCCTGCCAGGTGAGGCCCTGCTGGGCGACGAGCTGGAAGGCGACCACGGCGTTCAGCCCCATCCCCGGCGCCATGGCCAGGGGGTAGTTGGTGAACAGGCCCATGGCCATAGTGGTGAGCGCGGCGACCAGGCAGGTGGCCGCGACCACGGCCAGGAAGGGCGGGCCCTTGCCCTCCATGCCCGGAATTCCGGCGAAGGAGAGGATCGCCGGATTGACGAAGATGATGTAGGCCATCACGAGGAACGTGGTCGTTCCGGCGCGGACCTCGCCGCCGGGAGTCGCGCCGGCGGCGCGCAGGGCGAAGAGCCTCTCGAACAGTCCATCGCTCGCCGTCGAGGCGGTCACGCCCCGTCCGGCGGCCGCCGGGCCCGCCGTCGCCATCGTTCACTCCCTCCACGGGGACCGGCTCCAGGTGCGGGCCGGCGCCGCCGGCCCCATTGTGCGCGGCCGCCGGGTGCGGCCGCGAGCGGCGACGCAGGGTGCCGCGCGGGCCGGACGCAGACGGTACCCTGTGCCGGCGGCGGGCGCCCCGCGGGGCGGCGCCGCCGGAGAGGAGGAGCACCTTGGCCGGAGCGAGCGCGGTGAAGACGGCTGGCGGGTTCGACCTTGAGGGGGCCGGCGCGGCCGGCGTCGATCCGGACGGACTGCGCCGGGCCTTCGGCCTGCTGTCCGGCTGGGTCGAGGCGGGCGTCCTGCCCGGCGCGGCGGCCCTGGTGGCCCGGGGCGGCGTCATCGCCGGCGAGGCCTACCTGGGCCTGGCCAGCCGCGCGGACGGGAGGGCGGTGGACGCGGAGACCATCTGGTCGCTCGCCTCGGTGACCAAGCCGTTCACGGCCACGGCGGTGCTGCTGCTCGTGGAGGCCGGGGCGTTCTCGCTCGACGAGTCTCTCGGTACGCTCCTGCCAGAGTTCCTGGACGGCGCGCCCGCCGCGTTCGACCGCGGGGCGGTGAACCTGCGCCACGTCCTCGCCCACTGCTCCGGCCTCCCCGGCTTCTCGGCGGACAACACCGACCTGCGCCGGGCGCACCGCCCGCTCGAGGATTTCGTCGCCTCGTACGGCTCGCAGGCCCTGCTCTTCGCACCCGGCACGGCCCACTACTACAGCAACCCGGGAATCCTGCTCGCCGCCGAGGCGGTGGGGCGGGCCCTCGAAGGCACCCTGGGGCAGCGCGTCGAGCGTCCGGCCGTCGGGCGCTACCACCCCTTCGTCCACGAACGCATCCTCACTCCCCTGGGGATGGGCTCCAGCTCGCTGCTGCCGCCGGCGGCGTGGGACGACCGGATCGCCAAGGTGGAAGGCACCGGGCAGGCCGGCGAGGACTGGGAGATGGCCAACTCGGCCTACTACCGCTCGCTCGGCATCCCCTGGGGCGGCATGTTCAGTCGCCCGCGCGATCTCGTCCGTTTCGTCGACCTGTTCCTGCCGGCCGCCACCGGCCGGCAGCGGATCGGCGCCGCGGCGGACGGCGCGCAGCTGGTCAGCCCGGCCACGGCGCGGGCGATGACGGCGGTGCAGTTCGCACCTCCGGACGCTCCGGCGGACCTGGCGCCCGAGCTGCGCGATTCGGCCGCCCGCACGGCCCCGCTGCCGGCGGTGGAGTGGGGCCTCGGCTGGACGGTCAAGGGCGCCAAGCGGCCCCACTTCTCGGGCGAGCTGACCTCGGCCGCCGCGTACGGACACCTGGGGGCCACGGGGACCATGGTCTGGGCCGATCCCCTGACGGACGTGGCGTGCGTGCTGCTGACCAATCAGACGCTGGTCAGCGGCTGGACGCAGCAGCGCCTGCGGCAGGCTCTCTTCAGCAACGCCGTCGGCGCGGCGATCAAGTAGCGTTCGCCACCGGGCGCACGCCAGACAGCACAGGAGGACGAGATGGGGATCTACGATCGGGCGATGGGGCAGGTGGACGACGCCGTCCTCGCGGCCTTGCGCCGGGTGAGCACGGCGACGGCCTGGGCCCACCTGGTCAGGCACGGCATCAAGCGCCCGTACATGATGGGCGTCAAGCTGCTGTCCATCGGCGAGGTGGGGTCGATGGCCGGCCGGGCGCGGACGCTGCGCTACGTACCCCTGCGCGAGGACCTGCTGCCCTACCTGCGGGAATCCGGGATGGAGAATCCCCAGCGGGACGCCATCGAGGCCGTGCAGCCGGGTGACGTCTTCGTCGTCGACGCCATGGGCTCGCTCGACGCCGCCACGATGGGGGACATCCTGGCCAGCCGGATCAAGAAGCGCGGCGCGGCCGGGATCGTGGCCGACGGCTGCGTACGGGACTCGCCCTTCATCAAGCGCATGGGCATCCCCGTGTACACCCGCAGCGTGCACCCGGCGGCGAACACCAGCGCCCTGCTGCCGCTCGAGCACAACGGCCCGATCCAGTGCGGCGGCGTGACCGTCCTGCCGGGCGACGTGCTGCTGGGGGACGAGGAGGGCGTGGTGGTGATCCCGCCGGCCCTGGCCGGGGAGCTGGCCGCGGAGGGCCCGGACCACGAGGACCTGGAGATCTACATCCGGGAGCAGATCGAGGCCGGGCGCCCGATCAGCGAGGTCTACCCACCGACCGAGGGGGTGCGTGCCGAGTTCGCTGCGCGGCGGGCGTCAGCGGGACGGCAAGGGCGCTGAGGCGCTCCAGGCGGCGGCGCTCGACGGCGGCTCCGACGGTCTCCAGCAGCTCGTCCAGATCGAAGGGCTTGACGAAGGTGCCGGCCACGCCCGCGGCGGCCGCCTCGTCGACCGCCGCGCGGACGGCGGACATGACGTAGATCGGGACGTCCGGCGTCCCGGGAACGCCGGCCTCGGGCCCGGCCCCGAAACGCTCTCGGTAGCGGGCGAGGAAGGCCAGGCCGCTCAGGCGGGGCATCATCAGATCGAGCAGGATGACGTCCGGCGCGTACCGCTCGCAGAGGGCCAGGGCGTCCAGCCCGTCTCCGGCCGCGAGCACGCCGTAGCCTTCGCATTCCAGGGCCGAGCGCAGAAAGTCGCGGATCGCGTCGTCGTCGTCCACCACGAGCACGGTCGCCCCGGCGCGCGCGCCGGCCGCCGGCGCCGTCCGCGCCGGCGACAGCCGATGTGCCGGAGGGCCCCCCTCAAGCATGATCCCCAGAACCTCTGACGACGTATAGTTGGCCCGGCCGGGGCGAGGCGCCGCGGCCGCACGACCTGCTCGTTGCCGGCTGGTTGCAAGTTATGTGCCAGTCCCCTCCGGGCAGGGCGCCGGCGGCGCCGGACCGGGGAGTGAAGAGGAGTACGACGTGAGTGAGCGTGGCAGCGCACCGCTTCCGGGAGGGTTGCCGGTCGGGCTGATCGGCTGCGGCAACATGGGCTCGTCCCACGCCCGGCAGATGGCGGTGCTGGAGGACCTGCACCTGGCGGCCGCGTGCGACGTCGACGAGTCAAAGGCCAGGGCCACGGTCGCGGCGGCCGGCGACGGCCAGCGCGCCGCCTACTCGGACTACCACGAGCTGCTGCGCCAGCCGGACGTCCCCGCGGTGCTCGTGGCGACGCCCAACTTCACGCACAAGGAGGTCGTGCTCGCGGCCCTGGCCGCGGGGAAGGACGTCTTCTGCGAGAAGCCGATGGCGCTCAACCTGGCGGACTGCGACGCGATGATCGACGCGGCCCGGGCCAGCGGCCGCAAGCTGATGGTGGGCCAGGTGCTCCGCCTGATCACCGTCTTCTCCGAGGTGCGCCGGCTGGTGGCGGAGGGGACGATCGGCGAGCCCCGGGCGATCCGTATTCTGCGCTGTAGCGCCCGGCGCGCCGACCAGGACGGTGGCGCCTGGCGGGCCACCTGGCGCCGCTCCCGGGCCAACACCGGTGGCCTGCTCTTCGAGATCAACGTGCACGAGTTCGACTTCATGCGCGCCGTGATGGGCGAAGCGGCCGAGGTCAGCGCGATGACCGAGAACTTCACCCGCCCGGACTTCGACTACGAGGACCACGCCATCGTCACCGTGCGCTTCCGCAACGGCGGCCTGGGGCTGCTCGAATCGAGCGCGGCCACGGCCATCGGGGCGACCGAGGGGCAGATCACCGGCGAGGGCGGCAGCATCCACTACGACTGGGGCAACAACACCGTTCGCTACCGCAAAGTGGGCGGCGAGGTGGTCGACGTGCCGGTGGAGAAAGACGCCGGTCGCTCGGTGCAGAGCGAGCTGGCCAGCTTCGCGCGCTGGGTGCTCTACGATGAGGCGCCGCTGGTGACGGCCGAGGACGGACGCCGGGCGGTGCAGCTGGCCGAGGCGGCCTACCGTTCGGCCGCGGAGAAGCGCTCCATCATCCTGGACTGAGGCGCCGCTCCGGCGCCGTCAGCGCCCCTCGGCGGGGAAGTCTCGCAGCCAGCGGTCCCGGGCGGCCGCCTGGCGGGTCCGGGACTCGGCGTTCAGCTCGGCCAGCTCGATCTTGTTCCCGTCCGGGTCCTCGATGAAGCAGATCCGCGCCCCGCTCGTCCCGGTGCGGGAGGGCTCGGCCGGCACCCCACGGGCCCGCAGCCCGGTCAGCGTGGCCTCCAGGTCCTCGACGGTGACGCAGAAGTGCAGGTAGCCGGCGCCGGCCGGCGCCGGCTCCGGCTGACGCCCTTCGGCGCCCCCCTCGAAGAGCTCGACGAACTGGTCCGGCCCGAACTGGACGTAGATCAGCCCGAGGCTCCCGTCCGGCCGGGCCACCCGGAAGGCCTCCCGAAAACCGAGCACGCCCTCGTAGAAGGCCAGACTCCGGGCCACGTCGCTGACCCGAAAGGCCACGTGGTTGAAGCGCGCCGGGCGGATGCCCCCGGCCGGCGGCGTCTGCGCTGCCTCGCCCTCGCTCACTGGGGTTGAGTTGTACCAGGCGCGGGTGCGCCGCGCCGGGCCACCGGTACCATCCCGCTCACGCCGGACAGTGCACAGCCCTACCGATCGAACTTTGTACGATATGCCCAAGACGTTGCCGCGGACCCAACGCTATGGTCATCCGGGGGAGGGTGCCGTGGAGCGCCTGCGACTACGGGTCGGCTGTGAGTTCAACCTGGAAGCGGACGCGCCGGTACCGACGCTGATGCTCGTCCGGGCGCGTCCGGACGACGAGCACCACACGCTCTACGAGTCCCACTGGCTGCGGCCGGACGTCCCGCTCCACGAGTACGTGGACTCGTTCGGCAACCGCTGCTGGCGCTTCACCGTGCCCGCCGGTGGGTTGACCCTGCGCTACGACGCCCTGGTGGAGACCGACCGGGAGCCGGATCTGGTGCTGCCGGATACGCCGCTCGTCCCGGTGGAGGCCCTGCCGGACGAGACCCTGCTGTTCACCCTGCCCAGCCGCTACATCGAGTCCGACCT
>DATLLM010000043.1:0-2029 GCA_035537855.1 Chloroflexota bacterium
ACCCCGTGGCACGCAGTACCAGCAGGCGATGCGCAGCCCCTCCCAGGACGTGTAGTGCCCCTCGTACACCTCCACCTCGTGGTCGGAGCGCAGGGGGACCGGCACCGCCCGGGGATCGAGGGGCACCCGCGCGAGGCGCTCCCAGGTCTCCTGCCAGAAGGCGTCGTACCCCGGCGGCGGGGAGACCGAGGTGCCGTACGCGGCGGGCTCGCTCCGGTCGTAAGGCCGCCCCTGGCGGTCGATCGCGCCGCTGCGGCCGGGGGGGAATGCGCTCAGGCTCATGGGGCCGTAGGGTACCGTGCGCCCCACCGGGCCCCGGCGGCTACCCCCCGCCGGCTCTGGCCGCGCCCAGCCGGTAGTGGGCGCTGAGGGGCGCGGCCCGGCCGTCCTCGGTGCGGCACAGCCCCACCCGCGCCGCGCAGACCAGCTCGCCGTCCTGCCGGACCTCGGCCGTGCACTCCACGTGGTGCGCGCCCAGCTCCACCACCCGCCCGGTGGCCCGCAGCGGCCGGTCGACCTGCACCCGCCGCTCCATGGTGAAGCTGCAGTAGCGCAGGGTGCCGATTCTGAGGCGCTTCCCGTCCGCCGCCTGGATAGCGGCGTCGATCCCCAGCCCCAGGGCGACGGTCGTGCCGGGGTGGATCGCGCCGCCCACGGCGTGCCCCTCGCCGGCCACCCGGGAGTTGAGGTGCTGGTGCAGCCCCGGCCCGTCCTCGATGGTCACGCTGTCCCCCAGGGCGATCTCCCCCGGGGCGCGGCGGTCGGAGGCGACGACCACCGGCGGGCGGATGGACTCGGGGCCCGTCACCGCGTGGCCCCGGGCGATGCGCCCGCCACCGCCGGGCGGGGGGTCGCCGTTCCGGTCATGCTGCCCTCCTGTCCCGCCGGCCCGCCGCCCCGCGGCGCGCAGCGCGGACGACCGGCCCTCTCCGGGAGGGAGGCATTGTAGTGGTTCTCGTTGAGCGGTCCGCGTTGGCCGGGCGCGGCCCGGCGCTACGGCTGGGGGGCGGCGTCCGTGCTGGAGAGGTCGAGGGCCATCAGGCGCCGCACCGTCCGCCGGATGACGGCGGTGAGCACCCAGGCGCCGAACGCGATCAGGGGGAGCACCCAGGCGAAGTTGGCCCGCAGGAAGTCGTGGCGCCACTCGCCGAAGGCCTGGGAGTAGCCGTCCTTGTTGCGGGCCACGGTGTACTCGCGCATCGCCCCCAGGTAGTCGCCACGCTTGAAGGCGGCCTTGCCCAGGCCGGTGTGGGCCAGCTCGAAGAAGGCGTCGTGGCGCAGCACCTCCTGCCAGGTCGTCGCCGCCTGGTCGTAGCGCCCTTCGAAGTAGAGCCGGCTGGCGGTGTGCAGCAGGTCGGCGAACTCGGTCGGGCGGAAGATCTGCACGTTGTTGCGGTTGGCGTCCAGGACGAAGATCCGCCCGTCCGGGCCGACCGCCAGGCTCTGGGGCAGCTCGAAGGTGCCCCGGTCCGGGCCGCGCCCGCCGAAGATGGCCAGCAGGTTGGCCGACTGGTCGTACTGGTAGATCCGCCCGCTGTTGAAGTCCAGGGCGGAGACGATCCCCTGGTCGTCCACCGTCACGTCCACGAACTGGGGCTTGACCAGATTCAGGTCGCGGCGCTCGAGCTCGCCGAAGACCTCGCCCCCCGGCTGGTAGACGTCCACCCCGATGGCGTTGAGCTTCTTGATCTGGTCCTTGTCCGCCAGGGGGGAGACGGTGTAGACGAACCCCCGGCGGTCGACGAACAGGTTGGCGTGGTGGGTGGGCAGCACCTTGGAGATCTGCTGCTTCTGGGCGTCCGTGGTGAAGACCCGGATCAGCAGCCGCCCGAGGTCGAAGTTGAGCCGGTTGGCGCCGAAGAAGCCCCGGAACTCGCCCTCGGAGTCCAGCAGGAAGATCCCCCGGTAGTCCCCCCCGCCGTTGAGCACGTAGATGTAGCCCCGGCGGTCGATCACCAGCTTGTTCGGCTGGTAGACCTGGTCCTCCTCCAGCAGCCGCGAGCGCGGCTTGCCCAGGGCCTTGACGAAG
>DATLLM010000044.1:0-4323 GCA_035537855.1 Chloroflexota bacterium
CCCGAGCCCCCGCGGCAGCCGCGGCCCCCCCGCGCCGAGCGGGCCGAGCGGGGCGAACGGAGCGAGCGAGCCACCGCCCGCGAGCGCCGCAGCGCCGGCGCCGAGCGCTGGCACGTGGCCGTCCTGCGCGAGCGCCTCGATCTGCCCGTCGCCAGCCAGCTGGAGCGGCTGCTGAACGAGCGGGCCGTCAAGCCGGGGAACTTCACCCTCGGCTTCGTCGAGCACGACGAGGGCACCGACTGCTGGGTGGCCTACTACAGCGCCGTCGACGGGAGCAGCTGAACCGCGGCGCCGCGGCCGGCGCCACCGGGAGCGTCCCTCTCAGGGACGCTCCCAGGTGAAGCGCCGCCGGCCCGGGCCGTCCACCGGCACCGCCGGCACGATCTCCGCCTCCCGGAAGAGCAGGACGCGCACCGAGCCGTCCGAGTTCACCATGGCCGAGGCCGTCGTCCCGTCCGAGTAGCGGGCGACCACGCCGGCGCCGCCCTCTCCCGTGCGCGACGGGCGGCTCTCCAGCAGGTGAACGCCTTCCGGCGGACTCACCTGCCACAGGGCGTCCTCCGCCCGGCGGGATTCCGCCCCCGCCTCCTCCGCTGGCTCCCCGGCCACGCCCCGGCTGCCCATCGGCGGCCGATCCTAACACGCCACCCCCGTGTTACGATGCCCGCCTCGGAGGAGGAGTAGACGATGGCGGTTGAGGTCAGGTCGGAGCAGGTCACGGACAGCGGCGGGTCGATCGACGCCAGCCGGCGGGCGCGGTGCCCCAAGAGCGCCGCCCTCTACGAGCGGGCGAAGAAGGTCTTCCCCAGCGGGGTGACGCACGATTCGCGGCACCACCTGCCGTTCCCCCTCTACGTCACGCACGCCCAGGGCGCGCGTAAGTGGGACGTGGACGGCAACGAGTACGTGGACTACCGGATGGGCCACGGCGCCCTGCTGCTGGGCCACAACCACCCCGCGGTCACGGCCGCCATCGTCGAGCAGGCCCAGAAGGGCCTGCACTACGGCGCCTGCCAGGAGCTGGAGATCCGCTGGGGCGAGCTGGTGCAGCAGATCGTGCCCAGCGCCGAGATGGTCAAGTTCTTCAGCTCGGGCACCGAGGCGACGATGATGGCCATGCGCCTCGTCCGCGCCTTCACCGGCAAGAACAAGATCGTCAAGATCCAGGGCGGCTTCCACGGCTGGCACGACTACGCCACCGTGGCCATGCAGCCCCCGTACGACGTCCCCCTCTCCCGCGGTGTGCCGGCGGCCACGGCCAGCACCGTGCTCGCGGCGCCTCCCGGCGACGCCGCCGCCATCGAGAAGCTGATCGAGGAAGACGGCGACGTCGCCGGGGTGATCCTCATCGCCGGCGGGGCCGGCAAGGAGTACCTGCAGGCCGTCCGGGATATCACCCGCCGGCACGGAGTCGTCCTGATCTTCGACGAGGTCGTCACCGGCTTCCGCTACGCTCCCGGCGGCGCCCAGGAGTACTACGGCGTCACGCCGGACATGACCACCCTGGCGAAGATCCTCGCCGGCGGACTCAACGGGGCGGCCGTGGCCACCAGCGCGGAGATCCTCTCCCTCTTCGACATCCGCGAGGACGACCCGCAGTGGACGCGCTTCGGCCGCATCCACCACCCCGGCACGTTCAACGCCAACCCCCTCTCCGCCGCCGCCGGCGTCGCCTGCCTGGAGATCGTCAAGGACGCGGCGGTGCAGCGGAAGGCCACGGCGACCGCGGACGCCATCCGGGACGGCATGAACGACGTCATGCGCCGCCGCGGGGTGGAGGGCAACGCCGGCGGGGACGTCTCCCTGCTCGCCCTGACGCTGAAGACCCCGGGCGCCAAGGACCGGGCCTTCTCCCACCTGCTGCGCTCGGCGATGCAGCTCGGCGGCGTGGACTTCTCGGGCGGCATGATCGTCTCCGCCGTGCACGACGCGCGGGACGTCTCCCAGACGGTCGACGCGTTCGACCGCTCGCTCGCCCTGCTCGCGGAGGACGGCAAGCTGTAGGACGCCCGGACGCGCCCGGCCGGCGCGAGCACCTCGGGGGGCGGGCCAGACGAGCCCCTCCCCCGGGGGCGTCCCCGGGCGCTACTCGTAGAAGGTGCCGATTCGGCGGTACTTCTCGTACCGGTCGGCCAGCAGCCGCTCCAGGGGCACCGACCGCAGCGCCTGCAGCTCGTGCAGCAGGGCCTCCCGCAGCGCCTCCGCGGTCGCCGCCTGGTCCGAGTGGGCCCCGCCGGCGGGCTCGGGCACGATGCGGTCGGCGACGCCCAGCTCGAGCAGATCGTGCGCGGTCAGCTTGAGCGCCTCGGCCGCCTCGGGGGCGTGCTTGCTGTCCTTCCACACGATCGAGGCGGCCGCCTCGGGCGTGGCCACCGAGAAGACGCTGTGCTCCAGCATCAGCAGGCGGTCGGCGACGCCGAGGGCGAGCGACCCGCCGCTGCCCCCTTCGCCGATCACCGAGGCGATGATCGGCACCCGCAGCTCGGTCATGGCCGCGATGTTCTCCGCCAGGGCCCAGGCCTGCCCCCGTTCCTCGTCCTCCAGGCCGGGTGAGGCCCCCGAGCTGTCCAGGAACGTGAGCAGCGGCATGCCGAACTTCTCGGCCAGCCGGTAGAGGCGCAGCGCTTTGCGGAATCCCTCCGGGTGGGGCTGCCCGTGATTCCGCTCGACCGCCTCTTTCGTGTCGTGCCCGCGCTGGTGGCCGATGAGCATCACCACCTGCCCGTCGAGCCGGGCCGGGCCCCCGACGATCGCTTTGTCGTCGGCGTAGGCCCGGTCGCCGCGCAGCTCGACGAACTCGGTGAAGATCGCCTTGGCATAGTCCAGGGTCTGCGGCCGGCGCTGGTAGCGCGCCACCTGCACCTTCTGCCAGCGGTTCAGCTCGGCGTACAGCTCGCGCGACTGGCGCTCCAGCTCGGCGGCCACGGCGTCCCGCCGCAGGCGCAGCTCGTCCGTCGCGCCGGCGGCGACTTCCTTGTCCAGCCCTTCGAGCTGCTCCCGGAGCGGCGCGAGCGGGCGCTCGAACTCGAGATTGATGCCCATCGACCACCTACAACGGACGTGGCGCCGGCCGGCGGCTGGCGGCGCCGGTCAACCGGCGACCGTCACGGCCAGGGCCGGCTCAGGCGCCGGACGGCCGTTGCCGCCGGACTCGGCCCCGGACTCCGCCCCGGCCGGCACCTCCCGGGTGCTCGCGACCGCGTCCTGGAAGAAGCGAATCATCCGGGCGGTGGCGGCGCGCAGGTCCCGCCGCGGCACCACCATGTCGATCATGCCGTGGCGCTGCTGGAACTCAGCGGTGTCGACCCCCGGCGGCAGCTTCTCCCGGATGGTCTGCTCCACCACCCGCGGGCCGGCGAAGCCGATCACCGCCCCCGGCTCGGCCAGGATGCAGTCCCCGAGCGCGGCGAAGCTGGCCGTGACCCCGGCGGTGGTCGGGTCGGTCATGATCGAGATGTAGGGCAGCCGGGCCCGGCCCAGGGCCTTGATCGCCGCCACCGTCTTGGCCATCTGCATCAGGGCGATGATCCCCTCGTGCTGGCGCGCCCCGCCGGAGGCCGAGCAGATGATCAGGGGGCGCCGCTCGCGCCGGGCCACCTCCGCCGCCCGGGCGATCTTCTCCCCCACCACCGAGCCCATCGAGGCCCCGATGAAGGAGAAGTCCATGATCGCCAGCACCACCGGCAGCCCGTCCAGCCCCCCCCGGCCGTAGACGGCCGCTTCCAGCAGGCCGGTCTCGGCCGCCTGCGACTTCAGCTTCTCGCCGTACGGCTGAATGCCGTCCGGAGCGAAGCGCAAGGGGTCCCCCGAGCGCATCCCCCCGTCCAGCTCCTCGAAGCTGTCCGGATCGAGCAGCAGGGCGACCCGCTCCCGGACGCCCAGGCGGGTGTGGTAGCCGCACTTGGCGCAGACCTTGAAGCCGGCCTCCCACTCCCGCGAGTAGATCATCTCGCGGCAGCTCGGGCAGCGTACCCAGACGTCCTCGGGGATGTCCTTGTCGCCGCGCTCGCCGCCGGGCGTACCGGGCGCAGCGCGCCGAAAGAGGCTACGCATGGAAGAAACCGATTATAGCTCAGCCGGATGTCGGGGGATCACGATTCCCCCCAATGTCCGCAAACGCGCCGCTCCGGTGGCGGTGTCGCCGCCCGGACCTCGGAGCCTTCGCGGCCCTGCCACGGCCTCAGCGCGGCTGGAGCACCGGCAGCGTGCGCAGCCCGGAGCGGGGCCGCCCACCGCCGAGGCCCACCGCCGGCCCGCTCCCGGTCCGCCCCGGCCCCTCCTGCTCGCCGAACAGGTCGACGGCTTCGTCGTCTTCCGCGGCGC
>DATLLM010000045.1:0-12174 GCA_035537855.1 Chloroflexota bacterium
GCCTGGGCCAGGGCCACCGCCGCGCCCCCCGGCGCCCCCGCGCCGGCGATGAGCGCCGCCCCGGCCGCGCCGGCCGTGGCCCGCGTCAACCGGCGGCGCGACCACGGCGCATCCGGACCGGCGTCTGTGGCCGGGAACCGCCCCCCACGCTCGCGCTGCTGCATGCTGCCGTACCCCCTCGGTGTGCCGCCCGGGAGGGGCCTGGGGGCGTAGCCCCCCAGAGAACAACCCCTCGCCGGCGGCGGGCATGATATTGATGTTGCTGCCGCGACACAAGGAGCAGCGGGCCCCTGGCGCCGTCCTCAGGGCGCGAGGCGGTTGAGGTCGCGCGGGAAGAGGGTGGCCTCGCGCACGTTGGCCAGCCCGGCCAGGCGCGCCACCCAGCGCTCGAGTCCGATGGCGAAGCCCCCGTGCGGGGGCATCCCGTGGCGGAAGGCTTCGAGGTAGCCCTCGAACGGCGCCGGGTCCATCCCCCGGGCGGCGAGGGCGGCGAGGTAGTCCTCGTAGCGGTGCAGGCGCTGCCCGCCGGTGACGATCTCGACGCCCCGGAAGAGCAGGTCGAAGCTGCGCGACGCCGCCGGGCGCTGCGGGTCCGGGTGGGTGTAGAAAGGGCGCTTGGCCGTCGGCTGCCCGGTGACGAAGAGGAAGTCGCTGCCGTGCTCCCGGGCCGCCCAGGCCCCGAGCCAGCGCTCGTGGGCGGGGGCCAGGTCCGGCTCCCCTCTGGCGTCCTCGCCCGTCTCGCGCCAGATCAGGTCGAGGCCGGCCGCGAAGTCGATGGCCGGCACCCCGGACGCCGTGGCGGGCAGCTCGGGCAGAGCCAGGGCGAGGCGCTCGAGCGCCGCCGGGGCCTCGGTTGCGACGGCGCGGAGCATCCCCCGCATGGTCGCCACCACCGTCTCCATCACCGTGGTGTGGTCGCCGATGAACCCCTGCTCGGCGTCGAGCGAGACGTACTCGTTGAGGTGGCGGGGGGTGTCGTGGGGCTCGGCCCGGAACACCGGGCCGACCTCGAAGACCCGCTCGAAGACGCCGACCAGCATCTGCTTGTAGAACTGGGGGCTCTGCGCCAGGTAGGCCGGGCGCCCCATGTAGTCCACCCGGAAGACGTTCGCCCCCCCCTCGGTCGCCGTCGCCACCAGCTTGGGGGTCTGCACCTCCTGGAAGTCCGCCGCCCGCAGGGTGGCCCGGAAGCCGGACATCGCCGCCGCCGAGAGGGCGAAGATGGCCCGCTGGCGGGGGTGCCGCAGGGCGACGGCGGCGTGGTCGAGGCGGGCCGGCAGGGTGGCGTCCGGCTCCGGCCGGTAGAGCTCGAACGGGGGCGCCGCCGCGGCCGCAGCGAGCACCGTCACCGCCGGCCGGCGCACCTCGACGCCGCCCGGCGCCTGCGGCGCCGCCACCGCCTCGCCCTCGACCTCCAGCACGGACTCGGGGTAGAGCGCGGCCAGGCGGTCGACCAGAGCGGCCGCCCCGGCCGTGGGGGCCTCGATCACCACCTGGGCCGTGCCGCTGGCGTCCCGCAGCAGCAGGAAGGAGACGCTCCCCAGGCGCCGCAGGCGGTGCAGCCAGCCGGCCAGGCGCACCCGCCGGCCGGTGTGGGCGGGCGGACCGGCGGGCGAGGACGGGGGCGTGCGCATCTGACACCTCCACCAGGCGTCCGGCGGCCCGGACCCCTGAACCGAATCAAGCGCCCCCTCGCCATGCGGACGAGGGGGCGCTCACGCTCGTGGTGCCACCGCACTTCGCCGCCGCCCTGGAGGCAGGCGACGGCCTTGATCGCCCGATCACGGGGGCGGGCCGGCGGAGCTTACTTGGCCGCCGCGCCCCCGCGATCGGGGGACCGGGGCGGACCGTTCCTCTCCGCGCTCCGGAGGGTCTGCGCGGGCGCCCGGCGCCACCGTCTCAGCCGGCGGACCGCGGGGCGGTCCGGCCGCGCGTGGCTCTCTGTGGCCGGGACGGGACCGCGCCCGTCTCCGTCAACGCTTTCGCTGTACAGCAAACCAGAGCCGGCGCCGGCTGTCAATGCCCGGCCCGCGGCGCCGGGGGCGCCGGGGGCGCCGGGGCACCCGGCAGGACGAATCCGGGCACGTCGGCGTCGATCCCGGCCAGGGGCCGGGGGACCCGCGTCCAGGGCAGGCTGGCCAGATCGCTCGTGGTCGGGCCGGGCGACTCCACCGAAACCACCTCGCCGGCGAGCGGCTCGTAGGCGGCCCGGAAGCCGGCCGGCGAGCGCACCTGCACGAGCTGGTAGGCCTCAGGGTGCTCGCCGGCGCAGCGGTACAGCCCGGGGTCGATGTCCATCACCGGGCGGGCGCAGACCAGCACCCGCAGCGGCGGCCCGCCCACCGGGTCGAGCGCGCCGTCGCCGGCCGCCGTCAGGGTGAGCACGGCCGCCGTGCCCAGGTCCATCCGCGAGCCGGTCCAGGACGGCCCCCGGACGACGTAGTGCGCCGGGTCGACCACCCGCTCCACCCGCCCGCGCACCGGCAGCGGCCGGCCGAAGCGCGCGTCCACCTTGCTGCCCAGGGACAGGGTCAGCGTCGCCCCGGCCCCGGCCCGGGCGCAGGCGGCCGCGGCCGCGGCGTCGGCCAGCCAGAGCAGGGCGCTGCCGGCCGGCCCGCCCGCCCGGCGGGCGGCGAGCAGCCCGCGCAGCAGGTGGACGCTGTCCCCGGGCGCGCCGCCGCTGGTGTTGTCCCCGGAATCGGAGACCACCAGCGGCTTCCCCGGGGCGGCGCCGGCCGCCCGGCGGGCGACGTCGGCCGGGGTCAGCTTCGGCACCCGGAACGCCTCCCGGCCCTCCCAGGCGGCGGCGGCCAGCCCGTCCGCCGCCCGCTGCGCCGCCGCCCGGTCGCCGTCGGCCACGGCGAGCACCGTCCAGCCCAGCTCGGGCACGTCCAGCCAGGGCTGCACCGGGCAGAGGGAGACGCTCAGCAGCGGCGCCGGCGGCGCCAGGGTGCGCGCCATCAGGGGCGCCATCGGGGGGTGGCGGTGGTCGTGGCGCTCGGCCGGGGTGACCAGGGGCAGCTTGCGCACCGCCAGCACCGGCCGCACCGCCCCGGCCACCGCCCGCGCCAGCAGGCGCATCGCCGCCCCGCCGGTCTCGTACATGTCGGTGTGGGGCATCGTGTGGTAGGCCACGAGGGCGTCCGCCGCCGCCGCCATCGCCCGGGTGACGTTGGCGTGCAGATCGAGCGACGCCACCAGCGGCGTCGCCGGCCCGATCTCCCGGCGCACGGCGCCGAGCAGGTCGCCCTCGGCGTCGTCCGTGCCGCGCACCTGCATCGCGCCGTGCAGCACCAGCAGCACGCCGTCCACCGGCCCGGCCCGCTGCGCCGCCCGCAGGCCGTCCAGCAGGCGGTGGCGCAGGGTGGCGTAGGCGTCCGCCCGGACGGGCCCCCAGGGCATCGCCCAGGCCGCCAGCCCCGGGACGACCGTCACCCCGTGGGCGGCGGCCGCCGCGAGCGCCCCGGCCAGCTCGAGGGGCCGCCGGCGGGCCTCCTCGAGCAGGCCCTCGCCCTCCGTCAGCAGATGGCGCTGGAAGAAGGCCAGGTCCGTCTCGAGGGGCAGGAAGCTGCCCGATTCCTGGGAGAGCTGGGCCAGGAAGACCCGCGGCCGGCCGGCGGCGCCCACCTCAGCCCCCGCCGGGCCGGGCGGGGGCCGGCGCCGCGCGGGCCCCGGCGACGACGCCGGCGCCGAGCAGGGCGACCACGGCGATCAGCTGCGCCACCGCCGGCGCGAACACCCCGAGGGGGATCGTGGCCAGGATCAGGACGGCGGCCGCGGCCCGCCAGCGGCTGCCGCTGATCTCCAGGCTGCGCCGGAAGAGGACGTCCCCGGCGAGGAAGAGGGCGACCCCGCCGGCCAGCGCCAGAGCCATCGCCGGTCCCAGCGGCTCGTAGGGGTGCGCGATCGCCGTCTCCATCCCCGCCGCGGTGGCGATGATACCCAGGAGGATGGGCAGGTGCCAGTAGCCGAACGCCTCGATCGCCATCCGGGGCCGCCGCGCCGCCGGCGCCGCCGCCAGGGCGTGCTCGGCCCGGGCGTCGTCGCCGCCGAAGTACATCCACCACAGCCCGGCGCTGAGCAGCAGCCCGAGCACCGCCAGCGCGGCCAGGGTGACGTCCACCGGGTACCCGGCGGCGCCGATCCCGATGGCCACCACCGACTCCCCGAGCGCCACCAGCACCACCAGCCCGTGGCGTTCGACGAAGTGCGCCGGGGCGATCTCGTAGCCGCGCAGCCCGCCCAGGAACGGCGTCACCCCCTCGACGGCCACGGCCGCGAGCCACAGGGCGTAGACGGCCGGGGCGGGCCCGGAGCGGGTCGCCAGGACCCCGGCGCCGAGCACCAGCAGCGCCGAGATCAGGTTGAAGCGCGCCGTACGCAGGATCGCCTGCGCGGCCCCGAGCGAGTAGGTCCTGGAGAACAGGGCCACGTGCACCCCAACCACCACCAGGTAGGCCAGCCCGAAGGCCACCCCGCCGTCGCCGAACGCCCGGGGGATGCTCAGGGCGAGGACGAGGAAACCGCCCATCCCGGCCAGCAGCAGCAGCCGGCGGGCGGCCCGGTCGGGCGCCACGGCGTTGGTCAGCCAGGCGTAGCCGCCGTACATCCACCAGATCACGGCCAGCAGCAGCAGGACGCGCAGCAGCCCGGCCAGAGAGGCGTCCTCGGAGAGCAGCGCCGTCAGCTGGGTGATGGTGAAGACGAACACCAGATCGAAGAAGAGCTCGAGCGTCGTCACCCGCTCGGC
Source organism: Chloroflexota bacterium (assembly GCA_035537855.1). Taxonomy (GTDB): domain Bacteria; phylum Chloroflexota; class UBA11872; order UBA12225; family UBA12225; genus DATLLM01. Next base: position 4,751 of record DATLLM010000045.1, read on the forward strand.
GAGTGCGGGGGGCGGTGGCGTCACCTGCGTGCGCTCAGTCTACGGCGCCCCGCCACCGCCCCGGGCCGGGCGGCGGGTACGCGGTGGCGTCGCCGTAGCCTATCCTTGGGTGACGATGGCCTTACGCGTACCCGCCCTCAACTGGCGCCCCACCACCTGGGCCGGCTGGCTGCCCAACGGGATGGGGCAGGTCAAGCCGAACCACTACTGGGAGATGGCCAAGGTGGCCTGGGCCAACCGCGACCAGCTGCCCTTCGCCTGGCGCATCCTCAACCGGGGCGTCTGCGACGGCTGCGCCCTGGGCACCACCGGTCTGCACGATTTCACCTTGAAGGGCGTGCACCTCTGCACCGTGCGCCTCAACCTGCTGCGCCTGAACACCATGAGCGGGCTGGACGTGGCGCAGCTGCGCGACGTCTCCGCGCTGCAGTACGCCCGGGCGACCGAGCTGCGCGCCCTCGGGCGCCTGCCCTACCCCCTGGTGCGCTACAAGGGGCAGCCCGGCTTCTCCCGGGTCACCTGGGACGAGGCCCTCCAGCTCGTCGGGCGGCGCATCCGGGCCACCACCCCGGACCGCATCTCGTTCTACCTCACCTCGCGCGGGGTGACGAACGAGACCTACTACGTCGGCCAGAAGGTGGCCCGCTTCCTGGGCACGAACAACGTGGACAACTCCTCCCGGATCTGCCACGCGCCGAGCACGGTGGCGCTGAAGCAGACCCTGGGGGTCGCCGCCTCAACCTGCTCCTACAAGGACTGGTACGGCACGGACCTGCTGGTCTTCGTCGGCAGCGACGTGCCCAACAACCAGCCGGTGACCACCAAGTACCTCTACGAGGCGAAGCAGCTGGGCACCCAGGTGCTGGTGATCAACCCCTACCGCGAGCCGGGGCTCGAGCGCTACTGGGTGCCCTCGGCGATGGAGAGCGCCCTCTTCGGCACGAAGCTGACCGACCGCTTCTTCCAGATCGCCACCGGAGGCGACACCGGCTTCCTCAACGGCGTGCTGAAGCACCTCCTCGAGCAGGGCTGGGTGGACACGGAGTTCGTCCGCGCCCGCACGGACGGCTTCGACGAGGTCAGCGCCACCGTGAGCGCGCAGTCCTGGGAGCTGCTCGAGCGCACCTCAGGCACCACCCGGGAGGAGATGCTGGAGTTCGCCCGGCGCTACGCCGCCGCGAAGACCGCCGTCTTCGTCTGGTCGATGGGCCTCACCCAGCACCGCTTCGGCGTGGACAACGTCACCGCCCTGATCAACCTGGCCCTGGCCCGGGGGATGGTCGGCCGCGAGCGCTGCGGGCTGATGCCCATCCGCGGCCACTCCGGCGTGCAGGGCTCGGCCGAGGTCGGGGCCGTGCCCAACGCCCTGCCCGGGGGGGCCCCCCTGGACGCGGCGGAGCTGGCCCGCTTCGAGCGCCTGTGGGGCTTCTCCCCCCCGGCCGAGCCCGGCCTCACCGCCGTCGAGGCCATCGACGCCGCCTACGCCGGCAAGATCGACGTCCTCTACGCCATGGGCGGCAACTTCCTGGAGACCCTCCCCGAGCCGCGCTTCGTGCGCCGGGCGATGGAGCGCGCCCCCCTGCGGGTGCACCAGGACATCGTGCTCACCCCCCAGATGCTCCTCGAGCCGGAGGCGGAGCACGGGGCCGTCGTCCTGCTGCCCGCCCGCACCCGCTACGAGCAGCGCGGCGGGGGCACCGAGACGTCGACCGAGCGGCGCATCTACTTCAGCCCGGAGATCCCCGGGCGGCGCGTCGGCGAGTCCCGCGCCGAGTGGGAGATCCTGATGCAGGTGGCCGAGCACGCCTACCCCGAGCGGCGCCGCCTGATCCACTTCGACGACGTGCGCCAGGTGCTGGACGAGCTCTCCCGGGCCGTGCCCTTCTACGACGGCATCCAGCACCTGCGCAACGCGGGCGACGCGGTGCAGTGGGGCGGCGCCCGGCTGTGCGAGGGGCAGGTCTTCCCCACCGCGAACGGCAAGGCCCGCTTCGTCGCCGTGCACCCCCCTGAGGTCGACCTGCCGGACGGCGCCTTCCTGCTCAGCACCCGCCGCGGCAAGCAGTTCAACTCCATGGTGCAGGCCAGACGCGACCCCCTCAACGGGGCGATGCGGGAGGACGTGCTGATGCACGCGGACGACGTCCGGGCCCTCGGCCTGACCGACGGGGACGCCATCCTGCTGCGCTCCGCGGCCGGCGAGTACCGCGGGCGGGCCAGAGTGGCCCCCATCAAGGAGCGCAACGTCCAGGTGCACTGGCCGGAGGGCAACGTCCTGCTCAAGCGGGGCCAGACCGACCCGGTCTGCGGCATCCCGGACTACAACACCGTCGTGCGCATCACCCCGGCCGGCCCGGCGCCGGGTCGGGGGAGGCGGCCGTGATCGAGGACGGCGCCACGGCCGCCACGGCCGCCGACCCGGAGGTCGAGCGCCCCGGGCCGACCGTCCGCCGGCGGATCTGGAAGGTGCGCCTGGGGGCGCCCGAGGTCGAGGCGCGCGAGCGGCTGGACACCCTGACCACGGAGGAGCCCCTGGAGATCCGCCTGCACCCGGATGGGGCGGCGGAGCCCTTCCCGCTCTCCGTCACCATGCGCACCCCGGGGCACGACTTCGAGCTCGCCGCCGGCTTCCTGTTCACCGAGGGGATCGTGCCCGGGCGGGAGGCGATCGGGCAGATGGAGTACTGCGTCGGCCCGCTGGCGACGCAGCAGTACAACACCATCAGCGTCCGGCTCCGCCCCGGCGCGTCGCTCGACCCGCAGCGCCTGACCCGCCACTTCTACACCACCTCCAGCTGCGGCGTCTGCGGCAAGGCCTCGCTCGACGCCCTGCACACCCAGGCGCGCTGGCCGGCGCCGGACCCGACCGCCGGCCCCCGCCTCGACCCGGCGACCGTCGCCGCCCTGCCCGACCGGCTGCGCGAGGCGCAGGGCATCTTCGACCGCACCGGGGGCCTCCACGCCTCGGGACTCTTCGACGCCCGCGGCGGGCTGCGCAGCGTGCGCGAGGACGTCGGCCGGCACAACGCCCTGGACAAGCTGGTCGGCGAGCAACTGCTCGCCGGGCGGCTGCCCCTGACGGACGGCGTGCTCGTGGTCAGCGGCCGGGCCAGCTTCGAGCTGGTGCAGAAAGCGGCCATGGCCGGCTTCCCCGTGTTCGTCGCCGTCGGGGCCCCCTCCAGCCTGGCCGCCGCCGCCGCGGCGGACTCCGGGATCACCCTGATCGGCTTCGCCCGGGGGACGACCTTCAACGTCTACACCCACCCCCAGCGGGTGCTCGGGGGGGACTGAACGAAGTCCGACTCGACGGTATTCCACCAGGGCCGGGTCAGGCCCCTCCCAGGGGCAGAGGGTGGCCGGTGCTCTCGGCCAGCTGGCGCACGCCGGCCCAATCGACGGTCAGGGCGTAGAGGTAGTGCCCCGGCTGGGGCTCATCGGTGCGCACCTCAGCCAGCCCGGTGCGCACCAGATACTGGATCAGGGTGTCCACGGCGGCGTCCTGTCCCGGATCGGCGGCGTCGAAGCTGACCTCCCGCTGCGGGTCGCCCCCGCTGCGGGCGTACGCGTCCTCCAGCGCCGCCCGGAACGTGCCCAGGCGGCGCCCGGCCTCCGCCACCAGTTCGGCCTCGGTCTCCCGCTCGGACTCCGCCACGTCGCCCATCGGCCGGCGGGCGGTGGTGTCCATCTCCAGCGCGGTGCCCTCTTCCGCGGCCAGCCGGTGAGCGAGCGCGCGCACCAGAGCCCCGTAGGCGCGGTCCTCGCCGCTCTCGAACAGATCGAACACCGCGGCCGGCCAGCGCCAGAACGGCTCGCTCCCCGCCCGGGCCTCGTTCTCGTTCTCGGGATCACGCCGCATCGCCAACTCCTTGTCGGGTGCTCTAAGTGTGCCTGACACCCGTCCCCCCGGTGCACGCCGCGTGCCGTATAGTCGGCCAAGGGATGCGCCCGATCACGCCGACGACGTCGAGCACGCCGCTAGACGGCACCGCAGGCGCGGCGGGGACGGCCGAGGGCCTGCCCCGGGCGGAACGCCCGCCAACGCTGCGCCAGCACGCCGTCGAGCGCATCCGGGACGCCATCATCACCGGGGCGCTCGAGCCGGGCGAGCGGATCGTGGAGGAGGACCTGGCCCACCGCCTGGGCATCAGCCGCGGGCCGGTGCGGGAGGCCATCCGCGTCCTGGAGCAGGAGGGCTTCGTCCGCTCCGAGCCCCACCGGGCCAGCTACGTCGCCGAGCTGGGCGAGGAGGAGATCGAGCAGCTCTACGCCGTGCGCGCCGAGGTGGAGGCCATCGCCGCCCGCAAGGTGGCCGGCCTGATCCGGCAGGACCCGCAGCGGGCCGCTCCCTACCACACCCTGCTCGAGCGCCTGCGCGCCGCTGCCTCCCGGGGCGACCTCGACGGCCTCGCCCGGGCCGATCTGGACTTCCACGACCGGCTCCTGCACGACTCCGGCTACCAGGTGCTCCCCCGGGTGTGGCGGGCGATGGACGGCGTCGTCCGCGCCCGCACCGCGGCGATCCTCGCCCGCCGCGGCCGCGCCGGCGACGACCGGCGAATCGTCGCCTACACCGCCGAATCCCACACCCCCATCGCGGCCGCCCTCACCGCCGGCGACCCGGACGCCGCCGCCGCCGCCGTCCGCCGGCACATCCTGGAGACGCGGGACCTGCTGCACCCTTAGCGGAGCGAGCGAAGCAGGCGAAGCAGGCGAAGCAGGCGAAGCGGGAGGGCCGGCGCCCGTAGAGCACGCTCCTGCGCGAGGGCGGCCGCCCCCAGCGGGCCGCCCCCGCGCAAAACCGTCCTCCTCGGGCGGCCTCGCTCCTACCTGGCCCGCGCCGCTCGCTCCTACCTGGCCCGCGCCGCTCGCTGCGCTCGCTAATCCGCCAGCTCGTGCAGACAGTCCGTCGCCACGTCCAGCATCTCGTCCAGCTCGGCCCGCTCCGTCACCAGCGGCGGGGCGAAGGCGACGAACTCGTCGCCGCAGCGGGCGAGCAGACCGTGCTCCCGGGCCAGGGCCTCGAAGCGCTTCCCCGGCCGCTCCGACTTGGGGAAGCGTCCGGCGTCGAACTCGAACCCTTGCAGCAGGCCGGCCCCGCGCACGTCGCCGATGACGTCCGGGAACTCCCGGGCCAGCGCCTCCAGGCGCGATCGCAGGTGGCTCCCCACCCGGCGGGCGTTGCCGATCAGGTCGCGCGCTTCGATCTCGTCGACGGCGGCGCAGCCGACGGCGGCCGCGACCGGGTTGCCGCCGAAAGTGTGGCCGTGGTGGAACTCCAGGCGCTCCTCCGGCAGGCCGAGGAAGGCGTCCCAGACGGAGCCGGCGATGAGCACGGCGGCCAGCGGCGCGTAGCCCCCGCCCATGCCCTTGCCGCAGCAGAGCAGATCCGGCGCGACCCCGGCGTACTGGGCGCCGAACCACTCGCCCAGGCGCCCGAAGCCGGTGATGATCTCGTCGAAGATGAGCAGCACGCCGAGCCGGTCGCAGGTCTCGCGCAGGACGCGGTAGTACTCTGGGTGGGGCACGGCGAACCCGGCTGAGGAGACCGAGACCGGCTCGACGATCACGGCGGCCACCGTCTCCGGGTCCTCCGCCTCGATCGTCCGCTCCAGCAGGCGGGCGCTCGCTACGCCCACCTCGGCGTCGCTCGGGCAGGACCCGAGCTGGCGCAGCAGGTCGCGCAGGACGTGCGGCGGGTGGTGGTGCAGGAAGCCCGCCACCAGCGGCTCGAAGACGCTCTTGCGCTCCCAGCTGCCGGTGGCCGAGAGGGCGCCCATGGTGGCCCCGTGGTAGCCCCCGTAGCGCCCCACGATCTTGTACTTGCGCGGGTGCCCGGCCTGCTTCCAGTACTGCCGGGCGAGCTTCATCGCCGCCTCGGTGGCTTCCGAGCCGCCGGAGAGGAGCTTGACCGCCACCCCGCCGGAGGACGCGCCGGCGGCCGGGGCCGCCGGCGCGGGCGCGGCCCCGGTCCCGTTGCGCCCGGCGGCGCCCGACCCCGGGCGGGGGCCGTCGCGCATCCCCTCGGGGGCCAGCCGGCGCAGGCGGGCGGCGAGCTCGAGCGCCGGGCGGGTGGTGCCGTGCAGGGGGGGCGCGAAGTGCAGCTTGCGCAGCTGCTCGATGGCGGCGCCGAGCACCCGCTCGTTGCCGTAGCCCAGGCTGGTGACGAAGACGCCGGAGAGGCCGTCCAGATACCACTTCCCGGTGTCGTCCTGCAGGCGCACCCCCTCGCCCCGCTCGAAGACCCAGGGCTGGGCGGCGAACTGCGTCATCTGCCGGAAGTCGAGCACCAGGTGCTCGAGCAGCTCCCGCTCTGCGTCGCGCTCGGCGTCGAACGTCTTCATTATTGTCGATTGTAGACAATCCGCCGTGGGGACCCTATACTCCCCGCGGAACTCGGGAAGGAGGGTACCCTCGATTGGGCGGAATCGTGCGCGCCGCTGTGGTCGGCGGGCGGCGCGGCCGAGGCTACCGGCGGGCGTTCGCCGCCCTGCCGGATGAGGTGCAGCTCGCGGCCATCTGCGACCGCGATCCGGCGGTGCTGACCGAGTGGGCCGAGGCGTTCCCGGACGTCCCCCGCTTCGCCGCCTTCGAGGAGCTGCTCGCGGCGGACGTCTGCGACGCCGTCTTCCTGGCGACTCCCATCCAGGCCCACGTCTCCCAGGCGCTGGCCGCCCTGAGCGCCGGCAAGCACGTGCTCAGCGAGGTGCCGGCCGCGACCACCATCGAGGAGTGCTGGGCGCTGGTGGAGGCGGTCGAGCGCAGCGGGCGGACCTACATGCTGGCCGAGAACTACTGCTACATGCGCCCCAACATGCTCGTGCGCAACATGGTGCAGGGGGACGTCTTCGGCCCCTGCACCTACGCCGAAGGGGCCTACATCCACGACACCCGGAACCTGCTCTTCGCCCCGGACGGGGCCCTCACCTGGCGGGGCGAGATCGCCCGCGACCTGAACGGCAACACCTACCCCACCCACTCCCTCGGGCCGGTGGCCCAGTGGCTGGGCACCACCGGCCCGGCGGCGACCGACCGCCTGACCGAGCTGGTCTGCTTCGTCACCCCGGAGACGAGCCGCTGGCGCTACGCCGCCGAGCACCTCGGGGCCACCCACCCGGCGGCCCAGCCCGGCTACTTCAAGATGGGGGACTCGGCGAGCGTCATGCTGCACACGGCGTCCGGGGCCGTCGTCTACATCCGGCGCGACTCCGCCTCGCCCCGCCCGCACAACATGACCCACTACACCCTCCAGGGTCAGCGGGCGAGCTACCTCTCGCCGCGCTTCGGCGGCGAGGACCCGCTCGTCTGGATCGAGGGCCGCACCCCCGGCGAGGCCCACGGCAGCGAGCGCTGGCAGTCGCTGTGGGACTACGCCGCGGAGTACGAGCACCCCCGCTGGCGGGAGCGGGGGGCGGTGGCCCGGGAGG